>CALVEX010000001.1 GCA_944326655.1 Candidatus Gastranaerophilales bacterium
AAGCAATCCGTCACAGTTTGATTACGGGAAATATCTAAGAAACTTTGATACTTATACGGTATTTTATTCTGATGAATTTAAACTTTTAAATACTGCGCCAAGAGTAAAATGGAAATTTTTACAAAATCTGAATAATCTTCGTGACAGAATAATTAATGTTCATTCTCAGTATCTGAAAACGCCGAACCTTGAAATTTTAGGCGGAATAGTGTTCGGAGATGATGCTGTTTCTCCGCCGGAATACATAAAGGCCTCATTTATAAATTCAGGTTTGCTGCATATTCTTGCGGCATCAGGTATGAACGTTGCTTTTATATATGGGTTCTGGGTATTTTTCATGAGACGGATAAGGATGCCTTTTAAACTAACTGTCATTACAGGTATTGGAGTTGTAATAATTTATACAATGATGACGGGGCTTGGCGCATCGGTTATTCGTGCAGCGTTAATGCTTTTATTTGTTTTGATAGGAAAACTTATTGACAGGGATGCACATAGTGTATCTCTGCTTGCATTTGTTGCAATGCTTATGCTTATTTACAATCCGGCATTTATAAATAATGTAGGGTTTCAGCTATCATTTATCGTTACGTTCGGAATATTAACAACTGCAAATGTAATTTTTGACAGATACAAAAATATTCCGATTCCCGAATGGCTGACGGGCGCAATATTAATTCCGGTTGTCGCGCAAATTTGGGTTGCTCCGATACAGATGTTTTATTTTAATACTTTCAGCACATACTCGGTTTTTGCAAATATTTTAAGCATGCCGTTTTTGAGTGTGGTAAGTTTTGGCGGCTTCGTAAGTTCTATTATTGCAATGTTCAGCCCTTTTTCCGACAAAATCTGTATGGTTATGGATTTTGTACTCAACTACTTTTTGACTGCACTTGTAGCTATTTCCAATTTCTTTGCGAATCTTACAGGCTCAATGCTTACAACAACACACCCGGGAATCCTACAAATAATCATTTATTATTCAATTGTACTAATTTTGACTCTCGGAATAAAAACAGGATTTTCAAAGAAATTGCTGACATCCAGCTTAATTTGTACGGCTTTGCTTGCGGTTTCACTTATTAATATTCCAAACAAAGACTTGGAAATAATTGCATTTGATGTCCAAAACGCTGACTGTTTTCTTATAAAAACACCGCAAAATAAATACTTCATAATAGACACCGGCAGAGCAGGATACAAAGGCGGAAAATCACAGGCAAATTCAATCATCATAAAATACCTGAAAGACAGGGGAATTAAAAATATTGAAGGTCTTATTATAACCCATTTTGATAACGACCACTCAGGCGGCGCAGTTGATATTATGAAAAATCTCAGGGTAAAAAAGGTTTATATCAATTCTTATGATAACAAATCCATGACATCCGAAAATATTTATAAAACTATTAAGGAATTAAAAGTTCCCTCCCAAATTCCGACAAACAACACTTCCATTTACAAGGAAAATGATTTGAATATACAAACTTATATATCCTCCATTGAGGAGGGTGATAATGAAAAATCAATAATTTCTCTTGTAAGTTTCAAAGACTTTGATATGCTGTTTACCGGCGATGCAGGAGTTGACGCTTTCAGCAATATAAAGACAAATATTCCGCATAAAATAGAAATTTTGAAAGTCGGTCATCACGGCGGTTCGCATGTTGTTGACAGCAAAATGCTTGAACATTTAAACACAAAAGTTTCTATAATTTCAACGGGAACGAATGTTTACGGACACCCGACAAAAGGAACGCTTGATATATTAAGGCATACGGATATTTTTAGAACAGACAGACATAATGCAATAAAGATAAACACAGATGGTATGCATTATGATGTCTATATTTACAGACCCGAAAAGCATAAGTTTGAATTGTCTAAAAAATACGAAATAATAAAATAACTACCCTGTATGGCAGACTGATTTTTTATCCTCCAGAGCAGTTTCTATTTCATCAATTATTAAATTTGCAGCCACTATAGGATCATCTGCAGTTGTAATAGGTCTTCCGACAACCATAAAGTCAACTCCGGACATAATTGCATCACGAGGGGTATCAACTCTTACCTGATCATTTACCGAAGACCAGGTGGGTCTTGTTGCAGGACACAAAATAATAAAATCTTCTCCTATTTCTTTTCTAATTCTTTTTGCCTCTTCTGCACTTGCAACAACTCCGTCAAGTCCTGTTTCTTTTGCAACTTTTGCAAGCTGAAGGACAAAATCTTCAATATTTTTGTCTACACAGAGTTCTGTAGTCAATGTTTTTTGCCCGAAACTTGATAACAATGTCACACCGAGAATTGTCGGCGGCTCAACTCCTATTGATTTTGCTGCCGCACGGGAAGCTCTGACAACTGCCGAAGTCATTTTAGACCCGCCCTGAATATGAACATTAAAGAAGTTAACATTATTTTTGACAAGACTTATACAAGCCTTTTGAACAGTATGCGGAATATCATGAAATTTACAGTCATAATAACATCTGGCGCCATGTTCTTCCAAAAGTCTGAATGCCTGAAAGCCATAATTTACAATTAACGGCAAACCGACCTTAAAATAACCGACGTAATCCTTTAACTCTTTTACAAGCTCTTCCGCTTCACTTAAATTATCAACATCCAACGCTAAAATAATTCTGTCTTTTGCAGTTACGGGTCTCTCAATCATAGTAAAAAAATATTACCACTATAGTAAAATAAAATCAACCCTTTGGAGAATTAATCTTACCGCCTAATCTTTGCATATATCTCTTGCATTGCAGAATTTTGTCATAACCGAGCATTATACCGAGCATAAAATCTTTTTCCGGAGGCAATTTATTCAAATGTTTGTCAAATGTTGAAACAACTTTTATGCAATCTTCATTTCCGAAAAATACATTTATCATTTTATCAGACACATCATGAATTAAATATGGAATATTCTCTTTTTCAAGCCTGTATTTTATATACTCCTTGTTGGAAGATTTTTCGGTAGTCAAAATTAAACTTCTCAAGCCTTTTTTATACTCATAAATATGATGCATAAAAACTTTCAAATCATTGAGCGCCTCCCCAAAAGGTGGTTTTATACCGCCTTGAAACACGGGAGTCGAAATATTTTTAGTTTGTTTTACAGAATAATAATACCCTGAACTAATCGGTTGGATTTTCATACAATTAAGTTAGTCCAAACTAACTTAATTGTCAATAGTTATTTTATCCGGCAGTTCGGGTAATTCTTTGTTATATTTGCAACCTAATTTTTCTAATCTTTCTATTTGAGTAATTATATTACCTCTTCCGTTTAATTTTTTTAAAGAGTTCGCAAGATTATCCTGAATTTTCAAAAGTTCCTTTAACAAATCGGCAAATTTATCATGAATTCCCGTGCAAAGATCAGCCATTTCCATAATATTTTTGTTCTGCCTGTCAACAACATGAAACGCATTAATAATTTTTAAAGCCGCAAGAAGTGTCGACGGGGAAACAGGCATAACCTTGTTTTTCCATGCAAAATCCCAAAGCGCGCAATCATCACAAAACATCATGGAATAACAGCTTTCTATCGGTATAAACATCAAAACATAATCAGGAGAAGCCGTTTCAACAGAATAATCTCTCTTGGCAAGTCCGTTAATATGAGCCTTTGTCGAATCAATAAACTGCCTCAAATGAATTTGTTTTTCATCATCTGTTTCAGCGTTCACAAAACCATCCCAGGCAGCAAATGACGTTTTGCTGTCGATATAAATACACCTTCCTTCCGGAAGAAATACCGTCGCGTCAGGTCTTCCCTCCGCAGTACCCATCTGAATTTTATATTCCTCATCTTTTCTAAGACCGGAAGCCTCCAAAACTCGCTCAAGAACAATTTCACCCCAGCGCCCCGAGGCCCTGTTATCAGATTTCATTACATTAACAAGTGAATTTGCATCATGTGAAATCTTGTTTCCCGTTTCCAAAAAACTTTTTATATTCATATCAAATTTTGTAAAATTCTCGGTTTCGGCTTTGAAATTCTGTTCTGCACGCCTTTCAAAATCTTCAATTCTTTCTTTAAATCTTTTGAAAAATTCATCAAGTTTTTCCCTGTTTTGGTTTGATAATTCCGAAGAATTTTCTTTAAAAATTTTATTTGCAGTATTTTCAAAATACAGTTTCATTTGTTCTAACAATAAATCCTGTGAAGCCTTACTGTTTTTGTTAATAATTTTAAACGGTATAAACACACATAAAGCACCCGCTAAAAAACCACCCAAAAATATTAAAATATCCATATTATTTACCTCTCCTTAAACAAATTATACCACAAGCATATTACTTCAAAAAGATTAGGTGTACATATAATCAACCATGCGGCTAAATTCCTGAAAGCATGATGTAGAGCATGGTTGATGGGATATATCAATCTAAAGATGTAAGACAAATTCTCAAACCAACACCAAAGTAATATCAATCGGGGCATGGATGAAAAATACCCTCTAAAAGTTGTAGTATTTATAGTGTAGAGGGAAGATAAAAAACAGGGAGATAAAAATGAGAGATTTTAAAAGAAGATCAAGAGTTTTATTAATTGATGACAATGCAGATCATCTGAGAGGCGTAAAGGAACTTATTACGCTTGAAAGCTGCTATGAAGTAGTTGGAACAACAACAAGCGCCAATATCGGAATTAATCTTGCAAAAAAATACCATCCGGATATTATTTTAATGGATGTTAATATGCCGGAAAAAGATGGTTTACAAGCTATTCAAGAAATTGAAAAATTGGATTTAGATATTCGCATAATTTGTTTGAGCGGATATGATGATGCAGATTTAATTTTCCGCGCAATGAAAATAGGTGCAAAAGGATATGTTTTAAAAACAATGGCATCTGCACAACTTATTTATGCAATGGATGAAGTTGCAGCAGGTAAAATTTATCTTCCGACAGCTCTTACTTCCCGCTTCTTTGAATACTTCCAAAACTCTTTCAGAGAAGATACAAAAGCATCCGCAGAAGAAAATCTTCTTACCTACTTAACTGCACGTGAAGAAGAAGTTCTTGATCTCCTCACACAGGGTAATAACTACAAGGCTATTGCAGGTAAACTGTTTATTTCAGAAACTACTGTTAAGACCCATGTAAATAATATTTTCCAAAAATTACAGGTAAACGACAGAACACAGGCTGTACTTTATGCTCTTAATAACGGCTTTGCAAACAGAAGACTTTCTAAAATTGCAGTTTAATATTCAACGGCATATTTGATAAAGACAAAAAAAGTTCAGCCGTATAGGCTGAACTTTTAATTTTATAACGCGAGGGGATATGACAAATAATAATTTAATTTTAGAACAATCAAGATGTATATCGCATGAAATCAGAAACCATCTTTCCATATGCGAAATTTATACACAAATTATCCGCAAAAATCTTGAAGAAGAAAATATTGAAAACAAATCCATAGATAATGCCCTGAACTGTATAAGCAAATCCATAAAAATAATGTGCAACTCACTTTTGGATTTAAAATCATTAAATAACATATCACCGAAAAATTGCGATATTAAGTCACTTCTTGAAGAAGGCGTAAAACTTGCAGAAGTTTATATCCACGACAAAGATATAAAAATAATAACATCTCTTAAAGATACCGCATTGGTATATATTGATGAAAACAAATTTCTTGCCTGCCTTGTAAACATAATTAAAAATGCAATAGAAGCTATTGATAAAAAAGGACAGATAACAATAAATCTTGAAATAACAGATAATAGTGCTCATATAAAAATATCGAACAACGGTGAACCAATATCTCCCCAAAAGCAGCGTGCTATATTTGAAGAAGGCTATACAACAAAACCTACCGGAAGCGGGCTTGGGCTTCATATATGCGCGAATAATTTAAAAGCACAGAACGGGATATTACGATTGAATACATCTACAGATGAAAAAACCGAATTTGAAATTATATTGCCTGTTGTTGTTTAAATTTATTTAATAAATTTCCGTTAGAAGAGGCACTGTTATTTGAATTAACAGGCTGTTGAGCAGTAGGACGGACATTTTCTGACGCGAACACCCGCGGGTCGTCAATTTTATCCATCGCCTTCATAATACCTATCTTTCCGGCTTTTTTCTGAATACTTGTGAGCCAGGCATTAAATGCATAAGGAACTGCAAATATAACGCCTAGCACCGGCAATCCCGCAACAAGTCCGGTATTAATTAATGTTTTATAATTTTTATAGTTAAAGTTCATGCCAAGTTGTTCCTGAACTTCTTTTGGAATTTCGATATCAGCACTGCTTGCTTTTGATTTAGCCCAGAGTTTTGCAGATTGAGAGAACATATTACGCATCCATTTTGCAAGTGCTGTTTGTTTAAAATGAGAAGCAAAGAGTTCAGAGAAGATTTCAGACATATTTCTTTTATTTTGGCTCGTAACAGCATTTGTAAGACCGTTTTCTCCTATTAATTTAAACTCATTAACTAAAGGCTCAACAGCATCTTTAAATGCTTTATTTGCCGGATCAGACAAGAAATCATCTATATCACCGTTCACAATTGCTTTTTGGAACTTTTTAACAGTTGATTTATCTGAATTTTTTACTACTTCATTTATCGTATTTATGGCCTGCTTAATTGATGATTTAGCATCAAGGGTTAAATTTGCCAGCCAATTACCAACTTTGACAAGCGGGAATTTACCTTTTGCTATTGAAACCGCTAACAGACCGAGTCCGAGCATTGAACCCAAAGACCATGCTGTTACACCGACTTCTTTTGCTATATCACATCCGGCTTCAACATCTTCCGAATATCTTTGCGACATTTCATCAATTTCATCAAACGCTCTGAATACATTTTTTTGTAAAACTTTAGCATCTGCTTTTTGTTCTTCGGACAATTCTATTTGTTTAAAAGCCTTTTGCAATTTTTCATTTTCTTTTTGCGTTGTTTTCTTATATTTTACATACTCAGATTTATCTTTAAAATAGGATGCCAAGAATGAAAAACTTCCGCCGAGTTTTTGCCAGAAACTTTGTTTTTGTTTATCGGACTTGATATTTTCAGCTTTTTTCATATCTTCATCAGAATAAGCCATTAATCTTGCCGGATTTTTCAACAAATCCTGTCTTGCTTTATAACGTCCGATTCTTGATGCATTTTTCTCTTCTAAAGTTCCTTTCATTTGAATACCTAAAGCCGTTATAACAGGTACGAAAGTAGAAACAACGGAGCGCAAAATTTTATTTGCCTTTGCAAGTTTAAGCAGTTTATTAATGCCTATCCCCAAAGGAGCTGCAATTATCCATGAGAGCATGCCCAGAGTATCAAAAGCATTTTCAACATTTTCGGAATATTCTTCCGCTTTAATATTAATCTCTTTTACCGCATCAACTATTAATTCCTTATCTTCCTGAGCTAATCTGAGCTGTTCAGGCGAAAGATTTACTGATTTAAGTTTTTCTATTTCATTGGGATCTTTTTCTGCAAGCCACTTTTCATATGCCTTTTTATCCGCCTTAATATCCTTTAATTCCTTCAACATTTTAGAAATACTGTTGCGCTCTTTTTCATCCGGAATTGTCTTGGCAATTTCTTTTGCTTTCTCGAGCTGTTCAGGCGTATAGATAGCAAAATTTTCCAAACCTTTTAATTCATCCTGTTTTGCCTGGTAACGGCCAATTCTTGATGCCTCTTTCTGTTTGGAATTTCCCCACAAAATCAACCCGATAGCACTCGCAAGCACTAAACCCAAGGTCACCATAGGAGCAATGGTTCTAACCTTGCTGCCTGATAACTTTTGCATAAATTTCTTACGTTGTTCTTGTTTTAAATTTATTACATTTACATCTTTAAGATTTTTAATCTCATCATCTAATTTTTCAATTTTCTTATTCAGGTAAGATTTATACCTCTTGTCTAAAAAATTAGTAAGAGGGACTTGAGTAAAGTTTAGTCCTAAAAGAATAGCCATAGAAACCAAACCAGTAAGCTGTTCCACATCCTGACAGTTGTCTTCTGAGCGTGCATCCATAATTTCAGTAGCTCTTATAACTGTTTCTGCTCTTTTTTGGGTTAATTCCAGCTTATCTTTCGGAATATCCAAATTAGCGGCAAGATATTCCTTTTTAGCTCTTTCATCAGCCTGTTTTTGTTCCCAATCATCATATTTGTTATAATTTTTTCTTACTTCGTTTATTGAATTTAAAAATTGTCTCATTAACTTTACCTACACTTCTACCTATATTTAATACAAAAAATAAAAAAGAAAAAAATTGCTAACAGCATACTACAAATATACTGTCCCAAAAGTATTATAATAAAGGTATGACAAAGGTCTGACAAAGTTTAAAACAACCTGTTACAAAAATTAATAAACATGGCAAAAATTCAAGCCTTTTCTTTTTAATTAATATAAAGGAAAAAATTTATAATTAATTGGAGCATAGTAAATGGAATTTTTTAATTCTCTGTCACAGGTTGCAAAAAATCAAAATAACTTTAAAAAATAGGAAGAAAAACAACATGCTGAAGATGCACAGCGGGAAGAACTGGCACGCAGGCGTCAGCATACTCAGGCAGAATTAAAACAGGCTGAAGAATTTGGTAAAACAATAATTGATGTTGTAGATATTATGGATAACCACTCGGAAAACGTTGCAGAAAACGTTGAAACAGCAGTAGATCCATTATCTTCAATTACAACACTTATTACATTTTTCGGCGGCAACTGGCTGGTAGGCAAAAAAAGTACACAGAATCTATTAAACAAGGTTTATGATATAAGAAATAACGCAATAAAAAGTGATGAAGGGCAAGCCCTTTCGAAAAGACTAGTAGACTACTATAAACAAGCCGACAAAGACGAACAATACTATTGTTCAATTTTACGAAAAGATCACATAAGCAAAGTAAAAGACGTTGAACTAAAAAAAGCCCTTCTTAACTATCAGAAAAAAATAAAAAAACAAACCTCAAAATTATATAAACAAATGTGGAGAAATCACGGACTTGTTGCACTTGCATCAATCGGGGTATTTATTGCAGCAACAATTTTTGAGGCCAAATTACAGACCGACAGTTCTAAAATTGCACGTTATCAGGCAAGACGTGAGCTTGATGATCCGAAAGCATTTGTTAACTATACACCCGAACAAATTGAAGCAGCAAAAAAAGAATTAGAGGAACATCCGGAATTATTAAAAGAAAAGAAAAAGTCAGAACTCAAATCCGGAATGATAAAATCTATATATAATATTATTAAAGATAATCGTGCATACAGAAATGACAAAAAGGCAAGAGAAGATAACTCTCAAATAGTTACACGTGAGCTGACACCGGAAGAACTTAAACAGGCAGAAAAAGATAAAGAAGTTATACAGCGTGTTGTACGCATAATTAACAACGAAGCAGAAAAGAATTCCGAAAAAATGGTTTAAGAAATATCTTAACGGTGTTGAAAATAATGTTACGAATGTTGTCAATAACGTTAATTTAAGACATGATATATGGACAGACGGGCAATGGCATAAACTTGAAGTAAAACCTCTCGGTGCTCTGCTTAAGGGTATTGATTTACAGAAAGATCCAGTTGTTGACATATTCTCAAAATTATTGAACAATGCGGAAATCGCATCAAACAAATTTAAAGAATTATCAGATCGTGAACAAGTTGAATATTTATTTGAAATAAAACAAAGAATTCTCAAAAGTTTTGAAATGATTAATGACTCCAATCCGTTAAAGAAAGAAATTGATGGTATATTTAACATACTTATACACGGCGGCTATACTCATATAAACATGACCCCGGAACTCAGAGCAAATATTATAGATTACTTTACTAATTATAAGACATTATCACAGTCACCGGAAAAAATTGCTAATGTTGAAAAAGTTCTTGAAGCTGCTCTTAGCAAATCACTTGCCGATCAAATATCAGGAAACATGTGTCTGCTAAACGAACTTTCAAATACTGTTAAGTTGAAAGACCTGCAGGAATTTGCCTCAAAATTAGAACAAAAGATTGAAGAAATTGCACAAGAAAACGGATTTGAAGTCCAGCTTAACAAAAAACTTATTATTATGTTAAGAAAATTCCTCGGGAAAGAACAATTTGACAATTGCGTGCAAGATTCATTAAACAATATTGAAGGATTTCTCAATCAAAAGGCACATGAAGAAGTTACAGACTTTGTTCCTATTCAGGTTGAAGAAGCCAAGAAAATTGTAAATGCTATAAAAGATAAAGTAAACAAAACAACATTCAAAGATTTATATAATCTTATCCCTGAAAAATTTACAAGTCCAAAATTTATCTTAAGCAACTTTAAAGACAAAATTTCAAAAATGACACCTGATGAATTTGAAGATTTTGCTATAAATACGCTTCGTATGTCAAGCATGGATAAAGACACATTACTTAGAATAATACCGAAAATAGAAAAAATATTAGAAAATATTCCGAAAGAAGAATTAAATAAAATTATGACAAGGATTATAAAGGAATTTCAGGAACATCCTGATGAATTCGTTAAACTTGTACAAAGCGGCAAATTAGGTTCAATTATTATGACACCTCAACTCAAAAAAGCCCTTGCAATAGCAGGTGTAAGCTGGACAGCATTCTCAATTATTATGACATACGCAATAGAATCCTGGCTTGCAGATATGCAGTTAAAAGCGGGCAGATTAGGAGTTATGAAAGCAATGGAATCTTTGGAAGACCCGAGATATTATGCCAATATTGAACGTACGACTCCAGCTGAACCTGCCACGCAACAACAACCGGAAAATTCTACTGTAAAATCAGACAATCTTCTTGATAGATTTAAAAAGTAAATAACTGCAAACAAAAACGGCAT
>CALVEX010000002.1 GCA_944326655.1 Candidatus Gastranaerophilales bacterium
AGGCGTCACCCCTGAAATGAATTCAGGGCAGGCTCTGAACTTGTTTGACTGCTTTTGCCAAAATCTATGATTTTGTGCAAAATGTCCGGTTTTCCGCAGGGTCTAAATAATATAGAGATTCCGAAACGAGTTCGGAATGACAGTATGACTGTTTTTTGAATACATTTAGTGTAAACTGCGATATAAATACCAATTTTATAGGATTTAGCATATCTACGATTATGCAATTGCCACGGTCGTTTCACTCCCTCGCAATGACATGTTTCTTGCGGGCTTTGCCCGCCGATACCAGCATACCCTCTTAGCTTCCAATCCTCTATATGGATTCTGAAACAAGTTCAGAATGACGGTTAGGGACTCCCCTCCCTTGAGGGGAGGGGAATACAAGGGGTGGGTGATGCTCTTAAGTGAATAAGTTAATAAGTCAATAGGTAAATAGGTTCTTATCGGGGAGTTGATATCGTTCCATCTTCCCCTGTGGGAGAGGGTTAGGGTGAGGGGTGATTGTTTGAAACCCATCCCAACCTTCCTTAATTAGGGAAGGAATTTATTTTTCTCCCTCTCCTTGAAAAGGAGAGGGATGGGGTGAGGTTCTATTAATGGCATTACCTCGAAATTTTCACTATTTTGCGATTGCCACGGTCGCTTGCGCTCCCTCGCAATGACATAATACGATTACAGCATACCTTGACTATTACAATATTAATTTTTAATATATAATAAAATAAAGTTTAATAAATAAAGGAGTAAAAATGAGTTTACAGACAGCAGAACAGTTTGAAGAAAACGAACAATATACACAGGCTTTTGAAGAATACCAGAAACTTTACAACAGAAATCCTAAAGATTTGAGCCTTCTTGAAAGACTCGGGCATATTTCAATGCTTTTGGATAATAAAGAACAGGCTGCCGAATATTACTCCAAAATTCTTGAATATGATGCAACAAATATCCTTGCTTATGAACAGCTTATGGATATTTATGTGACAACGGACAAATACAAATATTACATTTACAGAGGCAACATGCACTCTGTAGAACATAAACTTGAACATGCCATTAATGATTACAAAAAAGCTGTTAATGCTGCCGGGGAAGACAAAGAAATTCTTTCCGCAAGATTTGTGCTCGCAACTCTTTATGAACAGGAAGGAAATAATTTAAAAGCAATTGATGAGTATTTAAAAGTCCTGGATTACGAAGAAGCTCCGCAGGAAGCATATATAAGACTTTCAAATCTTTACGTCAAAGAAAGTGCAACAGCCAGCGCTGTTGAAATTCTTGAAAGAGCCGGCAAAAAAGGTTTTGAATCAACAGATATAAAAGAACAGCTAGCAGACCTTTATCTTAAAAACGGGAACCCAGAAAAGGCCATTGAAATTACATCCGATGAACTTACCAAAGTAAAATGCCTCCTTGATATGGACAAAAAAGACGAAGCTTTTGAAAAACTTCAAAAAATGGAAGACGAATACAATCATATTGCGCAGTTCCATTCTCTTAAAGCCCAATATTACTACATGAATAAAGAATTTGACAAAGCTTTGGAATGCGTAAATAAGTTTGATGAATTTGAAAAAAATTCGCCGCTGACTTATCAAATGCGCGCCCTGATTTATGAAGAAAAAAATGACGACTATAATGCGCACCTTAACTGGGGTAAATACAATCTGGTCAGAGGGAATAAAGATATTGCAATAAATGAATATCTGAATGCATACCAGCTAAAAAATGATGATATTGATTTATTGAATACGCTTGCAATGCTATTGGAAGAATCCGGCGACAGAAATCATGCCATGGAATTCTATGAAAAAATTTCAAAACTCGATGAAACCGATAAAAAGTCGTTGCAAAAACTCGCCGAATTCAGAGAAAGCATAGGTGATTACAAGGCTCAGGCAGACTATCTTTTGAAACTCTACCATCTCGATAAAAAAAATTCAGCAACAGTTCGCAAACTCGGAGAAACTTACGAAAGACTCAAAAACAAACCTGCTGCTGTGGAATGTTACGAAAAATACTTAGAAATCGGCAAAGGGAATCCTGATTATTCTAAAATTCAACATAAACTGGAAAAGCTTAACAACACCGAAATGCAGGAAGAAGAAGGCTTTATCGACAAAATAATGAAATGGTTTAACAGGGATTAAAAAAGAGTTCCGAGCATCCCTGCATAAAGCTGATAAAATGCCATTGCTATAAACAGTACAAAACCGCCCATTATTACAATAATTGCCGGCTCAAACAGCCTTAGCATGGTATCTAATGCCATATCAACTTTCTTATCAATAACATCCGCCGCATCTTTAATCATTTTGCCAAGCGTTCCTGATTTCTCGCCTGTTGCAATCATTGTCATCAAGGCAGACGGTATAAGACCTGAGATATTAAACGACTCAGAAAGAGATTTCCCGTTTTTTGCAAGCGATGACGCATTTTGAGCCTGCTTTTTTATTACCAAATTTCCAAGAGTCTTTGCAGAAAGCTCCAGGCCTGAAAGTACAGGCAGCCCCGCATCATAAGATATATGCAATACTGTCATAAAATTAGAGAGATTTATATAACGTATAAAATCCGATATCACAGGAATTTTTAAAATAAATTCATCCCAGCCTCTTTTGAAATCCGGATTTTTTAATAGAGCAGAAAAAGCATAACATGCAGCCCCAAAACCTATAATAATCAACCACCAGAAATTTCCGACAAATGTACATAATCCTATAAGAATTTGTGCCAGAAACGGTACGCTTCCCCCGCCAAATTGAATAACACTGTAAAATGCAGGAAAAATCACTTTTGCAAATAACAACAATACGCCAAACATTATAAGCAGCAAAATTGCGGGATAAATAGATGCCCTGATGATTTTACCCTTAATATCATCCTGATTTCTTAGAAGCAAAAGCATGCGCCTTAACGTTTCTTCCAGCTCCCCGGCGTCCTCGCCAGCCTTTATAAGTGCCGTATAAACAGGGCCGAATAGAGTTCCGTAAAGAGAATTTAAAGCCTGTGCAAAAGTTTGCCCGCTCATTATTTTTTGTCTTAACCTAAAACAAATTGTTTTAAGCTTTACATTTGGGGCATTTATCTCAAGCGTCTGTAATGCTTCCAGAATAGGAATTCCTGCAGACAGCAGAACCTCAAGTTCATTGGTAAAATTTATTTTGTCCTTTAAACTCAGAAAAGTTATCCTTTTCCCGTAATCCTGTCCGTCACCGTCAAGAGGCGGCAACGCATCCTGCCCGCCGTATTCTTCCATATAAACTTTTGTCGGAAGAAATCCAAGCTCACGAATTTTTTCCCGCGCCTCTCTTATATTTGACGCCTCAACCTCGCCCTTTATTATCTCTTTGTTATCTTTTAGTGCACTGTATTGAAATTTAGCCATAACCAATATAAATACTTTAAACTATTTCGCAAAAAATGGCAATAAAAAAATTCCGCAAGTTAATGTGCGGAATTTTTTATAATTTTATTGAGCTACTTCCGAAGTTTCGGGACTCTCTTTTTTAGTCCTTTTCGACTTTTTGTCAAAAGCAATCTTGTCATCAACGAGTTTTATTACAATCGTATCGCCCGACGCGTATTTACCTGAAAGAATTTCCTCAGCAAGCATATCCTCAATCTTGCGCTGGATTAACCTTCTTAAAGGTCTTGCACCGTAAGCCTCAGAGTAACCGTTTTTGGCCAGATGGTCTTTAACCTCATCTGTAACCTCAACAGATAATTCTCTTTCTGCAAGGCGTTTGAACAGATCTTTCAGCATCAAATCAACAATCTGTCTGATTTCTTCCTGAGACAGGTGAGAGAATACAATTGTCTCGTCAATACGGTTCAAGAATTCAGGTCTGAATGCTTTTTTCATTTCTTCAGTAACTGTTTCTTTAAGTTTTTCGTATTTATCTTTTGACTCATCATCACTTGTTGAGAAACCGAGCTTTGATGTTGTTGTAATCATACTTGCACCAACATTTGACGTCATGATAATAATTGTATTTTTAAAGTTAACATGGCGTCCCTTAGCATCTGTCAGACGACCGTCATCCAGAATTTGGAGCATGATATTAAACACATCAGGATGAGCCTTTTCAATTTCATCAAAAAGGATTACGCTGTAAGGTTTTTTACGGACAAGTTCTGTCAAATGTCCGCCGTCATCATATCCTACATATCCCGGAGGAGAACCGATAAGTTTTGCAGTCGAATGTTTTTCCATAAATTCTGACATATCAACTCTTATCATATTATCTTCCGAACCGAACACAGCTTCGGCAAGAGCTTTAGCAAGTTCAGTTTTACCAACACCTGTAGGCCCGCAGAAAATAAAGCTTCCGATAGGTCTGTTAGGGCTTTTCAAACCGACACGGGCACGTCTTATAGCTTTTGATATCGCAACAACAGCATCATGCTGACCTATTACACGTTCATGAAGAGTATCTTCAAGCTTCAGTAATCTTTCACTTTCACCTCCGGTTAATTTAGTAACAGGAACACCTGTCATTGTAGAAATAACCTCTGCCACATTTTCAGCAGTAACAGTCGGCTTGTTAGCCTCAT
>CALVEX010000003.1 GCA_944326655.1 Candidatus Gastranaerophilales bacterium
TCCTTTTATTTCTGAGCCATCTCGCGAGTTCGATCTTTCACATCAGTCTCGTCATCTCTTAGCTGGGAAGCTTTTTCAAATTCCTGATTTCTAATGGCTTCTTCTTTTTCTTTAATTAGAACACGGAGTTCTTTTTCAAGTTCTTTTCCCTCCGGAGAAAGGTTAGAAACTTTTAAACGAACTTTTGATGAAGCCTCGTCAATAACATCAATAGCTTTATCTGGCAAAAATCTGTCTGTAATATATTTATTAGACAATTTTACAGCGGCAACAATTGCTTCATCAGAAATTATTAATTTATGATGTTCTTCATATTTTGGTTTTAAACCTTTAATAATTTCAATAGATTCTTCCTCAGTCGGTTCATCTATTATTACCGGCTGAAAACGTCGTTCAAGCGCAGAATCTTTTTCAACATATTTTCTGTATTCATCAAGTGTTGTTGCACCGATAACCTGAATTTCGCCTCTTGAAAGCGCCGGTTTTAATATATTTGCTGCATCAATAGCGCCTTCGGCAGCACCTGCACCGATAAGCGTATGCATTTCATCAATAACAAGAATAATATTTCCTGCCTGACGAATTTCGTCCATAATTTTTTTCAAACGTTCTTCAAATTCGCCGCGGTATTTAGTACCGGCGACAAGAAGTCCCATATCAAGCTGAATAACTTTTTTCCCGTCGAGAATATCAGGCACTTCTGCATTAACAATTCTTGTAGCAAGCCCTTCTGCGACAGCTGTTTTACCAACCCCGGGCTCACCGATAAGAACAGGATTATTTTTGGTACGTCTTGCAAGAATTTGAATAACACGTTCAATTTCTTTTTCCCTGCCGACTACAGGATCAAGTCTTAATTCCTGAGCCGCAAGTGTTAAGTCACGCCCGAATTCATCCAAACTCGGAGTTTTTGTTTTTCCGCCAGTGGATGAAGACGAACTTGAAGAGCCGGAAGAAACTGTCTGGGGTTTTGATTCTCCAAGCATTTTAACAACATTGCTTCTAATTTTGTTCAAATCAACGCCGAGATTTTCCAAAACTCTTGCAGCAACCCCTTCGCCTTCTCTGATTAAACCTAACAATAAATGTTCTGTTCCGATATAATTATGTCCGAGCTGCCTTGCTTCATCCCATGACAACTCCAAAACTCTTTTAGCTCTCGGAGTGAAAGGAATTTCTACAGCAACAAACCCTGAGCCCCTGCCGATAATCTTTTCGACTTCCGCTCTTGCATCCTTAAGTGTTACGCCCATGGATTTTAAAGTTTTAGCAGCAACACCGGTTCCTTCTCCGATAAGACCCAGCAGAACCTGCTCGGTACCAACGAAATTATGTCCCAGACGTCTTGCTTCTTCCTGAGCCAACATAATAACTTTTATAGCCTTTTCGGTAAAACGTTCAAACATGTTTAAATTTTTACTCCTATCTCTCTCAAATTATATATATATTTTACATAAAAAACAAAAAACTTTCAAGGGGTAAATATATATCTGAAAAGCCGAAAAACTTATCCATTTTTTATAGACAATAAAATTAGAAAAAGGGACTTATGTCGCAGTTTTCACCAATATGGTAAAAAGCGTCACCCTGAACTTGTTTCAGGGTCTGATAATGATGAGATTCCGAAACACGGAGGTCAATCCGACATTCGGAATAACATTATGACTGTGTTTTCGAGAATTTCTGGTGTAAACTGCGATATAAGTTTCTAAAAAAATAGTTGACATTTAATTTTGCTTCATGTAGAATTGAACTTGTCAAAAGAAATAAGCCCCCATCGTCTAGAGGCCTAGGACAACACCCTTTCACGGTGTAGACAGCGATTCGAATTCGCTTGGGGGTATTTTATAAGAAACAAGAGGGTTTTAGCCCTCTTTTTTAATGTTTATTTTTCTTAAAAATACCCCTATTTTTACACGAATGGTAACGAGAGTGGTAACGAAATAAAAATTAAATATCTTTGAACAAACTATCCATTTTTCTATTCATTGTTACGGGGACTTCATCAAGAATTTGAGTGTAAATATCTGACGTTGTTGACGTACGTGAGTGCCCCACTTCCCTTGCTATCTGCTCGGTGGGGGTACCTACGAGATGTTGTAGGTCTACATACTGTCCCCTTAAGTCGTGGACTCTACAGTATTTTTCTGGATAACCATTGATTTCAAGTAACGTATTAAATCGCCTCCAAACCCATTTGGCACTGACAGGATTACCCTTGCTGTTTTTAAATAGTAATCCACTCCTTATATTGTATGTGTCCATGTGCCATTGTATCGCTTCCAAGACCATATTAGATGGGTGAACAACCCTTGTAGAACTAGACGTTTTCAGTCTGTTTTTTAGTTCTCCCCGTGTATATTGTTTTTCTAAGTATATTACAGAATTATTAATGCTTTCTACGGTTAGTGCCGTATATTCACCGACCCTCATGCCTGTCATACACGAGATAACAAAAATACAATAATAATCTGGTAAACTTTCTTTGCAGCTCTTAAACAACTCTTTCAGCTCGTCAACTGAAAATCGTTTTCGTAATTTTTTGGGTATGATTTCCCGTTTCATATCCGAAAATGGATTTGTGTTTATTTGCTTTTCTTTTATAGCATGATTAAATGACGCATTTAGTAATTTAATACAGTCATTAATACGATAAGGACTTAACTCCTTCTCAATTGCAGACTTGTACCAACTACGTATTAATCTGGATGTGATATTCCTTACCTTAACCGAATCAAACAAATTTAGGTGCATTTTATGCAGGCATTTGTAATTGGCAATAGTACCTTCAGCATATCTACCTTCTTTGGCTGCAAAGTCAAGATAAAAAAGTATAACTTCTCTAAAGGTAGCATCTTTATTCAGTTCAATCTTGCCTTCATCAAGATTATTAAGAAATTCTCTTTCTGCTAGTTTAGCTTCTTTTTCAGTGGGATAACTCCCGACTGAAACATGCTCCTTTATGACATTTCCATATCGGTCAAACTTGTTTGTCGGGGTATAGACAACCACGCGCCAACTAAAACGAGTTTTTTTCTTGTTAGTATACCGCTTATATATTGCCATCACTAACTCCTTTAACGTAGTGTTGACTTTGATACTCTAGTACATCTTTTTTATTCCACAACCTTTTTCCGCCATAGTCATAGTATCCTATTGACGGTGTATTCAATAATATCTTCCTTGTATGGTGGTATTTTAAACCTAGAATTTCTGCAACCTCTTTTAAGGTAATCGCTTCAATTTTCCCGAAATCCTTCGGAACTGCGTTAATCATAATTTCTCCTTTCTTCGATTTAAAAAATCGATTTAGCAATTTATTTTTTTATAGTCGTTATTTTAGCATATGTTATCAAATTTGTCAACTTGATAGAAATACATAGATAAATCAAATCTAATAAATTGACATCTGTATTCTTTTTATGGTATGTTTATTGCAGAGGCTACATTAAAATGAATAACATTGAACAGGCAAAACTAAAAGAAAAGGTTTTAAATATTCTGTACAATATTGGCGACCTTATTAAAGATACTAGGAAAGCCAACAATATCCGAATATCAGACCTAGCACAGAGTGCAAATGTGAGTACCAGTGTGATTTCCGAACTCGAAAATCACAAAGGGGTCATTCCCAACATATATACACTTATATCTATTACACATGCTTTGGGATTACCAGATGAAACGCTGTTTGAACACGCTTGGAAAAATGTGTCTAAAGTACAGACATTTAATGATTTACAGACGCTCGATAAATTGAAAAATGCGTTGACTGACTACGGACTGCCTCCTGCCAGTCTTAATAGCGTGATGGATTACATTGACTATTATGTTGCTATCAACAACCTACAACGTGATTATAAAATTATAAAAGCAATCTACGATTATGAACTAGAAGAAGGTAATAACAATGACCATATAATGCTTGACCCGTTGTTAATAATCGAAGCAAACAAAAATATTAAACGTCTTGAAAAAATAAAATCTGGGATACATCAGTAAATTTTCATATCATGCCACTTGACAATATTGTAGGTTTAGCCTACAATATAAATAAGGAACTTATATGGAAAAACGTATCATTTACTATTATACAATTACTGGTGAATGTCCATACAGGGATTGGTACAACACCTTAGATAAGTCAATCCAATTACGAGTAGATAAGAGGATTGAAAAATTAAGGGCAGGACTCTACGGCGACCACCATTGGCTACAGAAATCAGAACTTTCTGAAATCCGAATGGACTTTGGTAAAGGCTATCGAATTTATTATTACGACCTAGACCAAACACTAATCTTATTTATAGGGGGCAGCGAAAAGAAAGACCAGAAAAAAGTAGTACAACAGTGTAATGATTTTTTCAACGACTTTAAAGAAAGGAACTTATAACATGTTCAATCTAAATAAAGACAAATTACAAGAATTTATAAACAATGCACCAAACTGGGAAGATGACCACTTAGAACGTTTACAGGACACGGAATATCAAAGAAGCTGGCTTGAACTAACGCTAAATGAGTTCTTAGAAGACGGTAATATTGATACTTTCATAAGATGCCTGACAGACGTTGTAAAAGCTCGTGTTAAAGCAAGTGGACGTGGAGAAATATCAAGATTAGCCAAAGAACTTAATATTGACCGCAGTAATTTATCGGAAATTGTAAATGGAGATAAACAGCCCCGACTAGAAACTGCATTTAAGTTACTGAATGGTTTGGGATATAAATATGATATCCGCTTAAAATCAGCTTAATTACCAGTAAAGTAATGTATTTATTCTAAATATGCTTTATTAATCAAGTGTGCATAAACCTATAGTTTTATGTACACTTATTTTTTGTCCTAAAATATGTGCATAAAAGTCTTAACATGACTTTACATATATATGCATAAACTATTGACTTTTATATACACATGTCGTACAATTAAAGTATGGAAGAAAACAATAGGAGATACGACATGAGAAACAACGAAATTAGACAAACCGTAAATGAATTGCAAAACCTTTATGCTAAAGCAGATGAATTAAAAGCTATGATTACAGCCAGAGAAGCATTAATTAAAGAAGAAATGGATGCAAGAGAAACAGAAGTATTAGACTTAGGCAACGTTATCATAAGATTTACTTCAGTTCTTTCTAATCGTTTTGATACCACAGCATTTAAGAAATTGCACACAGACTTGTACAATAACTTTATAAAGCAGGTTGTAAGCAGAAGATTTCAGATTGCATAGGAGGCTTTCGCCTCCTATTACAGGAGAAAAAATGATAAATATTGAATTTATACGAGATAAAATAGTTAGGAACATAGGATTGATGACAGCTCTGGATAAAATATTATGGACTGTTTCAATTCCCAAAAATCAGCGAATAGAGTTTAATGCAATACTTGCTATAAGTGATTGCTTATCTAGAGAATTGCAGATATGGTGAAAACGGAGATATAACAATGAGAAAAAACGAACCTAAAAAATTTGGTTATGCGAGAGTTAGCACAGGACACCAAGATTTACAAATGCAAATACAGGAGTTGATTAAAGCTGGTGTACCAGAGGATAATATTTATACAGATAAAATGACAGGGGCTGGGAAACCGACTGACCGTCCACAGTATAAAGCATTTCTTCAACGACTTGAAGACAATCCTGCTTCTATTGCGTATGTTTATAACTTAGACCGTATCAGCAGGGATTTTTCTTATTTGAAAGAAGAATACAGCCGAATTACAGGGACATTTTCATGCCAGTTGAGGGTGATAAAATTACCTATACTGGAACAGGTTTATTCAGATAATCTTACGGGTAAACTTATCAATTCAATTATTATTGACCTACTCGCATGGGTCGCAGAAACCGAAAGAGCATTTACTAAAATGAGGCAGGAGGACGGAATACAAACGAAGCGGGCTGGAAACAGCAGTAAGAAAAAAAGAAAAATCGGAACACCTGAAATAACCACAGAAACATTCAAAAATTGGACTGAAGTCTATGATGATTGGAAATCTTATAAAATTACAGCTACGGACGCTTTGAAAAAACTAACCTATAAGACCAGTTCAGGTGAAGAAAAAACTATCAGCAGAAGTAAATTCTATGAACTTATAAGACAAATTGAGGGGAGCACCATTGAATTTCCTCCCGAGTGGAAAGAAAATTATTACAAGGACTGGAAGGCTGGAAAAATACGCTCAACGATTGATGATAACGGAAAACGTGTTATAGCTTATGTAGACGTAAAAGACGGAATTAAGACGATTAAAGAAGTTATTCCGATACCTCAAGGGAAGTTCTACCAATTAATTAAGCAATACAGAAAGTCGGTGTAATATGTTGTATGTGATTGCAGGCTTTCTTATTGGTATGTATTTATTTTGGTACAATGACAACTTCCCGTAGGCTCAAGGGGTAAATTGTTGGGGTACCATTGAATTGAATACCTCCCAACAATTTAATCACGAAATTTTTTGAGTTAAATTAACCCTTATTTCAAGCCCTGTCTAGCTTTCAGCCTAATTTACCCTTCCTCTTACATTAAATTTATCCTACCTTTTTTCAAACAAAAATTTTTTACACTTTCTGGCAAGGTCAGCGATATAATTATCACCGCAATACACGCGGTCAGGGTATCTTGCCCGCCCGTCCATCCCCTGCTTATTTAAAACCTTAAGTACGCAATAATTAACAAATTCAGCTACAGCGTCATCTCCGTGCTTTTCTTTTATCACTTCTAAAATGTCAACCAACTCCACACGTAAACTAACAGTAGTGTCAATATATCCTTCATTAAATTCTTTTTTAAACGATATTGTATTAATAACATTTTCTATTAATCGGTTAAGTGTTTGAGATACCGATTTTTTCTTTGTCTTCGATGCTTCCTGCTTTAAATACTCTAAGTTATCGTCATTAATATACAAACTTCTTTTATTTCCTTTAGGCATTATATTTCTATCCCCCACGCTTCTTTCAACCAGTAATCCCACAAGGACAACTTATTGTTGTTGGTAATCCAATCCATTGTCAACCCCTCACCACGTAAATCCTTATATTTTGCCTTACGCTTGCTATTAAAAAAATTGCCTGAATCAGCCATTGAATATAGTCTTAATCCCACACGACTAAATTCTGGAACATCCAGAATTTTTTCAATATCACGATAATTTAGTCGTGTACATAGTACAAAAACATAGTTACAATAAGTAAGATAACCCCTTAATTGTTTTTCTAACTTGTCCACACTATCTCTGTCGCTTTTTAATTCGTAACCGATTACAACTTTATTATTATTAACTTCCCTGAACTCAATAATGTCCGCCCTAAAAGTCGGAAACACAACTTCCTCGATGAACAGTAATTCACTATAATTATATCGAAATACCCTCCTCATCGTAGTGTCGCTAATCATTTGAAAACTTTTCCTCTTTGCGTAATCATATTTTTTCTGCCAGTACATATTTTTTATCTCCCCTTTAATTAAAGGGGGCGGGGAGTTCCCGCCCTTGTTGTAACTATTCAATCCAACCGTAATAGGTATCGAGAACCCACCGTACCTGACGTTCCACGTTATCGAGCAAGCGAGTATCTGATGGACTCATCTCTTTCAGTTGCACAATCGCATTATGAAGTAACTTATGTTTTTTCATGCCAGACATTTTTTCAAATTTAACATTTTCAAGTAACGCTCTTAACCGTTCTTTTTTCCTGTACATGAGTTCTTCTATTAATTGGCGTTTTATTTTAGCTAGATTGACGTCTAGCGTTTGAAAGTCATCAAAATCCGTTATAAACTCCTTAGTAAACATTTTTCGATTTCTCCTTTAATTTTCTCATCAATATTATTTCCGATACCTGCAAGCACTTTTCTGATAAATGCTTCTGCCGTATCTGGCTTATTGAATTTAAAATATTTGTGCAAAGGCAGTCTGGCAGTGTCTATAGCCGCCAGAACCGCTTCTTTTATTTTCGGGGGTAATCCTAACCCTCGAATTGCAATACGTGCTTTCATACGCAGCGTATTAGCCTCTACAACTTCTAAATTATTCACCTGTCGAAACCTCCAACTTAATTGTAATAACTTTATTAGTTCGGCAGGCGGAGCCTGCTTTTAATTCTTTTATTGCTTTTGAAATAGCTTCACCTGCAAAAGCAGAGATTGCATTTATCTTTCCTTGATTTTTCAGTTTTAGTAGTTCTTCTTGCAGTTCTTCTGCAACATTAACAGTTTTATAAGTCATTATTTTTCCTCCACTCTCTAAGTAAGTCTGCAACTAACGCCGACAATGAAATATATCGGCGTTTCTTATAGGCCATAAGCCAAGTGTAGAGCTCGTTCGGAAGAACTACAGTCAAGTTTTTGTATTTATTCACTTGAAATCTCCTATGTTTATTGTGTTTTCAACCTGTTTTTTGATTTTTCAAAAACTTCAAATAATAATGTAAAAAAATCAAGTGAAAACACAAATTTCACGAATAGTATTTTATTTAATTTCAGATAACGAAAAAATTAACAACCTGCCCAAAACCCCGAAAAAAAAGGCTGATAGAGGGGTTAAACTAGTTATTTTCAACTGTATACATAACCAATACACTTAGCCCCAAGAACTTTGGGGAAACTTCGTGAACTTCACAACTTCACTATGATAATATAGAATTTTAATAAAGCATATTATTAAAAAAACAATCAGATTAGAATACAATACCACTATTTTAAGACGTATAACGTCTTATTTAAAATTCAACAATTTAAGATAGGACTTTTAATGTCTTGTTTTAAATCAGTCTGGACATGATAAGTCCTATCTTAGGGAAAACATTACTTTTAAAACTTCAACCGCTGCATTTATCTCTTTATCGGTCGCAGAATCTAGTAATGTTGTTAAAGCTGTTGTTCTATCTGCGTCTTCAGGTAACATGACAAACAGCTTGTACACAGGTACTTGTAGGGCTTCCGCTAATAAAGGCAACTTAAGAAAAGCTATTGTATTTTTACCTCTCTCAATGTAAGAAATTGTCTTAGCAGATAAACCTGCTTTCTCTGCTAACTGCTCTTGACTAAGTCCACGTAACTTACGCAGAAAACGGATGCGTGCACCAAATTGTTTTTTAATATTTTCCATATAAAAAATTATGAAAGATTAAGGTCATTATATCTATCCCAAATTGAGGTCAATTTTATACCTTAATATTACCCAAGTAGGTAATATACTTTTGACTAATATATTGTTAATATTACCTCATAGGTTAATTCAAAATTTTTTCTTTTTCATCACACATAAATTGCTTCTTGACCAACATGATGGAAAATGATATTCTGGCGGTGTGCACCCCACTTCCCGTCAGATTTTTTTTGTTTGAAAATATTGGGTATAATGGTAACGGAGTGGTAACGAATAATATTTACATAATCCAATCTATCAAGATTAGAAAAATAAAAAATCCTGTTATAATTAGAATTTTCAACCACATAAAATTTATAAAACTTGTAAAATAGGCTATAATAAACCTTTCACGGTGTAGACAGCGATTCGAATTCGCTTGGGGGTACCATTTGATTATAAGACACCTTAAAGGTGTCTTTTTTAATGAACAGGCTTGAGATTTCAGCGGTTCGAAAATCATTTGAAAAATACCTCAAACCTTTAGGAAAAATTAATCTCTGCAATCTTTGTTTCAAGTCTAAATCACCATTTTTCCATAATATATCAATATTGCTAATTGCCCTGCAGGCGTATTTAAGACACTTTGATAAATCTTCGTCATGCACTTCAAATTCACGTAAGC
>CALVEX010000004.1 GCA_944326655.1 Candidatus Gastranaerophilales bacterium
GTTTAACCTGCTGATTCAGCTCCGGAGACAAGCCGTTTCCGTACGGCGCTCTGATGAATTTATCAAGTTCTGACAATTCTTCCTGCGGAACCTCCTGATCAACACAAGCAGGACCTCCGGTCAGACAGTCTCTGCCTTTAAGTGCATAGTCGGCAAGATAACCTGTGGGATTAAGCGATAGAACTTTTTCGTAAGCTTCAATCGCATCTGCTTCCATATCAACATGGGTGTAAGCCATAGCCATATAATAATATGCAAGCGCATTTGAAGGTTCTTTTTGAACTAAAGAAAACAACTCCTGAAGACAGCCGGTATAATTTCCCGACTGATATTTACTCATAGCACTGCTCATATTCGCATTGGGGTAATATACAGTTTCTTTATCCAGCACTGTTGATGAACTTTTTTTAGTATCCTGAGTGCTGCTTTTTGTTTTTGCGTTTGTAGATTTTGACGCTTTTGCAACACGTGAGCCTGATGATGTATCTTTGCCTATAGGCTCAAGTTTATCAACACCTGCTGCCAGCACCTGAACAGATGTCAGTATTAAAAAAGCGGATAATAGCCATACAATCTTCTTATTCATAATTTAAAATTCCTTTTTTAATGTTTTTAATAAAAATTTTAAATAAATCAAGTTTTATTTTATTATATAACATTTTTCAGA
Source organism: Candidatus Gastranaerophilales bacterium (assembly GCA_944326655.1). GTDB lineage: Bacteria > Cyanobacteriota > Vampirovibrionia > Gastranaerophilales > Gastranaerophilaceae > Stercorousia. The sequence continues at coordinate 668 of CALVEX010000004.1, forward strand.
ATAATCATAGTGTAAATATATGATTTATCGTAAACTAAATTTGCACCCGCAGTAGTTTTGTCTGTAAAGCCCGAGTTCTTTAGAAATTTTATTTGTTTTTAGAAATCCGTCTTTCTTTTTAAAGTCAATTGCAAGATATTCAAGTCCATATTCTTTGGCTATTGTTTCACCTATTTGGGATAATTTTTGAAAACTTTTGTGCGGACTTATAACAATTGAGGTTGTAAATTTATTTATTCCCAATTTTTTTGCAAATTCTGCGGTCTTTCTCAAACGAAGTTCAAAGCATTTATCACAGCGTTTTCCTTTTTCAGGTTCATATTCTAAACCTTTTGCCGCATCATAAAATTCATCCGGATTATAAACATCCTCAACCAATTCACAGCCTAGATGGCTGCATAAAATTTTCTCCGCCTCAAGTCGTTTTTGATATTCGGTGTCCGGAAAAATATTCGGGTTATAAAAATATGCCGTTACCTGATATCCCGCATCTTGTAAATAAGACACGGGATATCCCGAACATATTGCACAACAGGTGTGGATTACAACTTTATCTTTCTTCTGCTCCAAATTTTTTCACCATTTCTTTGTACGTGTCATACGGCTTCATCCCGACATTTACTTCACCGTTGATTATAGTAGCAGGAGTGCCTAAAATTCCTTTGCTGTAAGCGTATTTAATTTGTTCTTTCAGCTCGTTTGCGGTTTCGGGACTATTTGCATCTTTTTGAAGCTTTTCAAGGTCAAAACCCATATCCTTAACAAGTTCAAGAACAGCATCTTCAGTCTGCGGTTTTTTATCAAAGAGAACGTCATTCATTTCCCAGAATTTACCCTGTTTTTCCGCTGCAATTGCATATCTTGCATCAATACATGAGCCCTGATGGAAAGGAGACTGCAAATAAGAGTTGCAATCAGTATCTAAAGGAAGATTTTTATGTACAATCTGAATTCCTTTCATTTCTTTTGCAAGTTTATACATCATAATATTCTGGGCGGGACAAATAGGACACTGGTAGTCAGAATAGACATAAACTATTATTTTGGCATCTTTATCTCCCAAAATATTTCCGGCGACTTTGTATTTACCTTTCTTCGGATGAGTAAATTCCCTGAATTCAAGCTGCTTTTTTACCTGCGGAGCAAAAACAAAAGTTATTCTTGTATAAGCAAGAAATCCGACAGCAGCCGCCATCACAATAATAAATGCTATTAAATATTTTTTAATCTTAATTGCATCAAGAAAATCAATGAAACTTTGTTTTATTGAATGAATAAAACCACCGTTTTTAAAATCAGTCGCAATACAGCCGATTAAAAGATTAAGAATATATGTAAATGCACACAAGACACACAATTTTTTTATTTCAAATAAACTCAAACAAAGTAAAATCATTGATATTAAAAATGCAAACAGACCAAGCGAAGCCAAATAATCCAGAGGATTTTTAAAGACTTCCATAAACTTAAAAAGTTTATAATTTTTCAATTTCGGAGCAAAAAGCATCAAAAATACAAATGCATAGAAAAATAATCCCCAATATGCAAGCGGAATTCCTAAGAACTGCGCCTCTGTTGTTCTTGCAATCCCGTCACAGTCGATAAAATCATTTACCGAACAAAAACTTGAAAGTGCATAAGGATTAAAATTCGCATTATAATATATTATTGCAAGTTTAATCGTTGTAATAATCCCGATAATTGCTATCGTTGCAATAGAAACCTTTTTCTTCATCTCTTTTTCCATACTAAAATCTCCTGTTTATAAACTTATAATACAATTTTTATGCTCAGAAATCAATAGCATAAAGAAGAAGAAATATATCACCCGTCCGGGTAAGAAGGGCTTATATCGCAGTTTACACTAAATGTCTCCAAAATACAGTCATAATGTCATTCCGAACGTCGGATTGACCTCCGTGTTTCGGAATCTCTATATTGTTAGACCCTGAAACAAGTTCAGGGTGACGCCTTTTATCAAATTTAGTGTAAACTGCGATATAAGCCGCGGGTAAGACATCTTGATATTATTTTGAACTTATGTTATAATAAATAATAATTAGGCATTTTTGAGAGGTCGATTTGAGAAAAAATATTTTTGAGCTTTTTCTGGGTAAAGTCTTTAATGTCCCCCTTTGGGTTAAGATAGCAATGTATGTCAAACTTGCAGAAGAAATGAGAGAAAAATCATGTGAAGATTTTCTGCGTAATAAGCCTGACGAAATTCTTGCAACATTTGTTCCGACAATTACTTTTAAAGGGAAAACCGAACTGAATGAAAGAAAATGCGGTCTTGATAATAATATATATAATTTCCTTCAATGCTGCCTGAATGAATACAGCATGCTGGAGATTTCCATTAATACTTTCCTTTCTATGGAGGAAATCGCAAAATACTACGAATTATGTTTGGAGCAAAACTTTATCAAGAAACCCGAATCAATTGAACTTCATGCAATGGCCGGATTTATTGCCGGAAAATTCAGAACAGGCGAGTATTTTAAACAAAAAGGCATGATAGATGTAGATCAGCTGCAAAAAGCAATACTTACCCACAGGGATTACCAGCAAAACGGAAATCCGAAAAGATTTGGAGAAGTACTTGTTGAACTCGGCTATGTAACTGAAGATGATGTAAAAACAATTTTTATTCTGAAAGAAGAAGCTAAAAAAAGATTTATTCTTGATTATAATACTGTTCCGCAGCCTGAAACACAATTTAGCAGTGAAAATCAAAGATATGAAGAGGAAATTGCAGTACTGAAGGATGAAAATATAAAACTTAAACGAAAAATGCTGCAATTATTGGAGCTTGTAAAACGAAATGGACAGCAATAACACCGAACCGGAACTTTTGGTTGAATATATTCGAGACGGGCTTGTAGAACAGGAACATTACGGTTTTATTGTGCTTGCAGACAAAGAACGCGCTTTTGATTTTACGGGTGATGCCAAAAACTATCCTTTTTATCTTCGTTCATGCGCAAAGCCTTTACAGGCAAGCCTTATAATTGATTACGGCATGGATAAATTTTATGATATGACAGAGGAAGAAATTGCAATCTGCTGTGCTTCCCATGCCGGAGAAGAAATTCATGTAAACACCGCAAGAAAGCTTTTAGATAAAATCGGATTAACCGAAAACAATTTAAAATGCGGCTTGCATAAACCTCTCTCCAAAACAGAACAAACCAAAATGCTTCTAAACGAAATCCCCGTAAACATATTGCAGAATAACTGCTCCGGCAAGCACATCATGATGCTTGGTTTATGCAAAATGAAAAACTGGGATTTAAACACTTATGCTGAGCCGGGCCATCCGCTTCAGCAGGCAATAAAAGCTAAAATTACAGAACTATGCCGGCTTACGCATGAATATCCGGTAACAAAAGACGGATGCGGCGTTCCTAATATGTCAATGCCTTTAACCAATATGCTGCATGGTTATCTCAATCTTTTCTGTAACCCGAAATATGAAAAGATTAAAAATGCATTTCTAAACCATCCTTATATAATCGGCGGAGAAGACAGAACTGATACAAAAATAATAGAAAATTCGGACGGAATTGCGGCAAAAGTCGGTGCAGGAGGACTTTGTATTGTTGTTAATACAAGAACAGAGGAAGCGTTTGTTGTAAAAATTGCCGATTGTGATATGAAAGCCAGGGAAATGGTTGTTTTACAGGTTTTAAAAAATCTTCACTGGGCTGATATAGAATTTGATAACAGCATAAAAACACTGCACGGCGACAAAGTCGGAGAAATATTGATTACTGTTTAGTTTCCTCTGCCTTTGTAATTTTGACGACATTATTTTCGACTTTTACCTCAAGTAAATCTGTTTCAGGATTAACATCTATCAATTCAAGCAAAGTTTTCGGCATAAACAGCGCCCATCCGCTTCCCGAACGGGATAATTTTTTCTTCATCCTTATTTCTCCATGATTTTGTATATATAAACACTTTACAAAATCATTTTAGATTGTTATACTTTTATAATATAAGTATTATATAATTATAAAATAAGGATATAATTATGGAAAAATCGGGATTCACGTTGTCTGAAATACTAATAACTCTTGGGATAATCGGAGTTATTGCAGCAATAACATTACCATCAGTAATCAACGATATTAAGGGCAAAAAACTAAAAGCCCAGTTAGAGAAAAGTTATTCTATACTAAGCCAGGCTCTGGCCTCGGCTCAAAATGAGTTTGGCGACACAATAAATTACAACAACCACCATTCCGACTTTAGAGATACATATATAAAACAATTTGCAAATGCATATAACTGCTGGAACAATGACACACACACATGCCTGACAAGCAAGACAAGACCTGAAGAATATAAAACATACAACGGTAACGAGCTTTATACTTTACGTTTTGATGACGGTGATTTTATTTTGCAGGACGGGACACACGTAATAATAGAAAATGGGGACGGCAGAATGGAGCTGACCGTTGATGTAAACGGAAAAGATAACAAACCCAACAGGTGGGGACACGATCTGTTTACATTCCAAATTATGGATGACGGGAAATTATTGCCAATGGGAGCAGATGGAACACGTTCCGAACTTTGCGACAACCGAGGTTTAAGCAGCGAAAACGGCGTAGGATGCACATATAGGGCACTCAACGATAAAAATTACTGGAAACAATTACCGAATTAAGTATTAAGTATTAAAAATTCTGTCTCCGGCATCGCCCATACCTGGGACTATATACCCTTTTTCGTTTAAATGGTCATCCACGGCAGCAGTTATTATTTCTATATCAGGATAGTGTTTTTGTATATTTTCAATTCCCTGGGGCGCTGCAATAATACAGATTACCTTGATATTTTCAATCGGAATTCCTTTGTCAGCATAAAGTTTTATTGCCTCTATCAACGAATTTCCCGTTGCAAGCATAGGATCCGTAATATAAATATAAAATTTCTCGGGATTCGGGGCATCCATAGGAACTTTATTGTAATACCATACAGGCTTCAAAGTTTTTTCATCCCTGTACATACCAATATGGCGTATGCAAGCCTGAGGAAGAATATCAATTGCTTCATCCGTAAAAATTAAACCTGCGCGTAAAATTGGAGAAATTATGATATTTATATCCGGATCAACTGTTTTTGCGGTAAAAGTTGTCAAAGGAGTTGTAATTTTCCTATCTACAAGCGGAAGATTTTTAGCAGCTTCATATAAAAGACATCTTGTAATTTTTCTTGTCGCAATTCTGACGCCCTGACTGTCCGTATCTTTGTCGCGCATTGTACATAAATTCAATAAAATAACAGGATTATTGATTACTCTGACTTTTTCTTTGTTCATAATTTCCCGCTCCTTTGTGTTCCTTTTTTACATTAAATTCTTCTATCCATTTATTTAAGACGTTAAGATTATTTTCTATCCCAACCGTATGAATACCTTTGCTTAAATCGGCGCCGTTGGTTTCTTTTGCAAAAAATGAAAGTCTGCTTGATATTGAACCGATTTTATCAAACATATCGTTAAGCAGCCCGAGAGAGTCATGCAGCCTTTTCGGATTTTGGACAACGATAATTTTGTTTGAGGCAATACTTTCCGGTGTCGGCGGATAAATTTCAAGCGATTTTGACCCGCCCATCCCGCTGAATTCCACAGTTGCGACAGAACCTTTAGGAAGCTCCACTCCGTCTTCGGTTATAACAAGTTTCAAATACACATCATTTGCGACAATTCTTACCCTGTCAATATAACCCACCTGAACTCCCATAAATTTAACGGGCGAACCGACAATTAACCCGTCAACATCCGGCATAAATATCTGATATGTAACAAGTTCTTTTTGTTTATTATAATGATGAATTCGTATTCCTGCAACAGCAACACACAATATAAAAAACCATACCCCGAATTCTATCCAACTATACTTGTGCATACCTTCAAAAATTTTCATACACTGATTATACAACAATCCATAATTTTTTACCACTTGCCAAAAAAGTTTTTGTATTATACTATTATTCTACGGAAACAAAAAGTGAGGTTTTGAATTTATGATGGATCAGATAATAAGAGTTGCATGGGACTTGAACGAAAATACAGATAACAGATACCAGCTTGTTTACGAGATTGCCGAACTTGCTAAAAAACTGGTTGATGAAAATCAGGCTAAAAAAGCACACGATGATTTCAATTTTGAAGAAAATTTTGATACAACATACAAAAAAGAAAATCCTGTTGAGCATGCTATTATGGTAAAAGCAGCAGAAGCAGACGACGACAGATTGGTAGGTTAGTGTAAAAATACACAAGAAATATTATTTATTCTTGTGTATTTTTGTGTATATTTTCCTACACACCTTGCAGGAGAAGGTGTAAAGACAGATGAGGGGTTACATAGAGATAATGCAAAACACTGTAGATTTTATAAAACAAAAAACAGACAATTTCCGGCCTGAAATCGGGATTATTCTTGGCTCTGGATTAGGTGACCTTGCTGACGAATACTGTGATTATGCAATTCCTTACACCGAAATTCCGGATTTTTTAAAATCAACAGTTCATGGGCATAAAGGCAGGATGGTTTTTGCGGATATAAACGGCAAAAAAACTGTTATGATGCAGGGGAGAAACCATTTTTATGAAGGTCATACAATGCAGGAAATCACTTATCCTGTTAAGGTTATGAAAGCTCTCGGCGTGAAAATGTTAATTCTAACAAATGCCGCAGGCGCAGTAAATGAAAGTTTCAGACCGGCCGATTTGATGATAATAACAGACCACATAAATTTTACGGGTTCAAATCCTCTGATTGGCAAAAATGACGATTCAATGGGAGAGAGATTTCCTGATATGTCGGAAGTTTATAAAAAAAATCTTATTGAACTTGCAAAAAAATGCGCCTGTGATTTGAATATAGATATAAAAGAAGGTGTTTACTGGGCAAATTCGGGCCCATCCTACGAAACTCCGGCAGAAATCAATATGATACGTAAACTCGGCGGAGATGCTGTCGGGATGTCAACTGTTCCCGAGGCAATCGTTGCAAACTACTGCGGGCTTAATGTTCTTGGCATAAGCTGTATTACAAACGCCGCAAGTTCATCTTCCGGGGCAAAACTTTCCCATGAAGAAGTGATAGAAGCCGCTGCAAACGCTAAAACAAAATTTAAATCATTGATTTTGGAAATTCTGAAAAGAATAGCTTAATGGACAAAACCCATCTAAGCCTTCCCTAATAAGGTAAGGCTTAGATGGGTTTTGTCCATTAATATTTAAAATAAAAAATCGTAACCCACCCCTAACCCCTCCCTGATTAGGGAGGGATAAATTAAGCCTTCCCTGAATAGGGAAGGTTTGGATGGGTAGCGGGCTTTAGTTAATTATTGTCATTACAAGCCACACAGTGCCGTGGTAATCGCATTAATGTAAAATATTCACAATTTTGCGATTGCGACGCTCGCTTGCGCTCCCTCGCAATGACATATTTTCCCGCGGGCTTTGTCCGCCGAAAACAGCCTGACCTCCTCTGACCTCCCCAAATTCCCCCCCCCCTTTCCTTCTCTTGATGGGATAATATATAAAATGACACTGCCGCTATTCAAGCGGCAGCGATATAATAAAGTGTGTATTATTTAGATGAGTTAAATTATGCCTGTGTATTTACTTGTTTTTCTACAGGTTCAGAAGC
>CALVEX010000005.1 GCA_944326655.1 Candidatus Gastranaerophilales bacterium
TCTTCACATTTTATGTTCTTTTTTTATGTTTTTGATAGAATTTAATTAAGTCTGTAAAAAAGAAAGAGAAAAGGAACATAAGATGATTAAAACAAAAATGAAAGACCATAACTGCGGAGAGCTTAACCTTTCAAATATCAATGAAGAAATTACATTATCAGGTTGGGTTTCTACCGTAAGAGATTTAGGCGGGATTTTGTTTATTGAATTAAGAGATCGAAGCGGATTTTTTCAGCTTGTTGCAAACCCGCAAATTAACCCCGATGTACATAAAGTATTTGAAAAAGTACGTTCCGAATACGTAATTACAGTCAGAGGCAAAGTTACACGCAGACCGGAAGAAACTTATAACGAAAAATATGCTACAGGTCAGGTTGAAATGTATCCTGAATTTGTGGAAATTTTATCAGAAGCTAAAACACTACCGTTTGTGCTGGATGATGAGAATGTTTCCGAAGACGTTCGTTTAAAATACAGATATTTAGATATCAGACGTGAAAAAATGCTTCATAATCTTACTTTACGTCATAAAATCTGTCAGGCTGCAAGAAATTACTTAAATAACCTTGACTTTTTTTAATTTTTAACTCCTATTTTAATTAAGACAACTCCGGAAGGCGCAAGAGATTATCTGGTTCCTTCACGTGTTCAGGAAGGTAAATTCTATGCACTCCCGCAGTCTCCTCAAATCTTTAAACAATTATTAATGGTCGGCGGTATTGAAAAATATTACCAGATTGCAAAATGTTTCCGTGATGAAGATTTAAGGGCAGACAGGCAGCCTGAATTTACACAAATTGACCTTGAAATGTCTTTTGTGGAACAGCAGGATGTAATAAAAGTTGTTGAAGGCTTAATTGTTGACACCTTCAAAGCTGCCGGAGTTGAAGTTAAACCTCCGTTTATTCAAATGCCCTGGCAGGAAGCTATGGACAGATTTGGTTCTGATAAGCCTGATACTCGTTTTGGTTTGGAATTATTTGATATCGGAGATATTATTTTACAGTCTGAATTCCAGATTGTTAAAAACACTCTTGAAAACGGCGGTATTGTCAGAGGCATAAGAATACCGGGCGGTGCTAAATTCTCAAGAAAAGATATAGATGATATTACTAAACTTGCAGTATCATTCGGTGCAAAAGCCCTTGCAAACATAATTTATAACGAGGATGGAACTGCAAAATCACCTGTCTTGAAATTTGTAACTGAAGAACAGGCAAAACAAATTCAGCAGCGCGCAGGAGCAGAAGCCGGCGATATAATCTTCTTCGTTGCAGATAAACCGAAACTTGTTTATGACATTATGGGAAGATTAAGACTTTATTTCGGCAAAAGATTAAATCTTATTGACGAAAGCAAACATAATCTTTTATGGGTGGTTGACTTCCCGATGTTTGAATGGAGTGACGAAGAAGGCAGATTTATGGCAATGCACCATCCGTTCACATCTCCGTGTATTGAAGATTTAGACAAACTTAAATCCGGAGATTTAGGGAACGTAAAATCAATTGCTTATGATATTGTCTATAACGGAACAGAACTTGGCGGCGGGTCTGTCAGAATACACTCATCAGATGTTCAGTCTGCAGTATTTAAAGCATTAGGTTTAACAGAAGATGAAGCAAAAGAAAAATTCGGCTTTATGGTAAATGCTTTGCAATACGGTACTCCGCCTCATGCAGGTCTTGCAATAGGTTTGGACAGACTTGTTGCCCTCCTTTGCAGAACAGAAAGCATCAGAGATGTTATTGCATTCCCGAAAAATTCAGGAGCGAAAGACCTTATGAGCGATGCCCCGGGCGAAGCCTCATTACAGCAGCTGAGAGAACTTCACCTGAAAAGTACGGCACATAAATAGATAAAAAAGAGTCTTTAAAAAGACTCTTTTTTTAAATAAATTATTTTCAAAAACCTTGACAAAATAGGGAATATAGTCAATAATAAAAAATATTAACGGAGGTATAAATATGTTGAATAGAGAAGCATTGAATTGCCCCCCCCCCGACAAAACAGCATAGCAGCAACCATTTTCAAGCATCTTGCATTTACACTTGCTGAAGTATTAATAACTTTAGGCATCTTAGGAATTGTTTCTGCTCTGACAATACCATCATTTATGCAAAAATATAAAAAGGAAGAAGCCACTGCTCGTTTAAAAAAATTTTACAGTACTATGGGACAGGCAATAACATTATCTGAAAGCAAAAATGGAACTCTTAACGATTTGTTGGAAAAAAATGCAGGAGTAGATGAAGTAGAAGAGTGGTTTAATAAATACCTTGCAGGATACTTAAAATTTGAAAAAGGCAGTTATTCTCCTAATAAAAACAGGGGGTTCACAGTATATCTGGCCGATGGCAGCTCCTTTTACTTGTGGAAAGCAAACTGCACAGAAGTTTTTTTTGATATCAACGGAGATAAAAAACCCAATACAATGGGCAGGGATCAATTCAACTTCATGCTTTGCAGTGATAACATTGCCGGCTGGGCAGATAATAAGCACTGGAGTTCGTATTATAATAGCGGAACATCAAGGTTACGAAGGCGAAACCTCTGCATAACAGAACCGCGTTTTTGCAGCGGCCTTTTAGAATATGATAATTGGGAATTCAAAGAAGACTATCCGTATAGATTATAGGCAGAGTAAAAATATATTTATCTGTTTTCACCTTTATTTTGCCATTTTAGGTATTAAATTGGAGCTTATATCGCAGTTTACACTAAATGTATTCAAAATACAGTCATAATGTCATTCCGAACTTGTTTCGGAATCCCTATATTGATAGACCCTGAAACAAGTTCAGAGCCTGCCCTGAATTCATTTCAGGGGTGACGCTTTTTACCATATTTGGTGTAAACTGCGATATAAGTCCCATTAAATTTAACTTGCATCATTTTTCTTTTTTGATTAGATAAGCATCACAAAATTTTTTTTGTTAATATATAACACTATATAAATTTGTAATATAATTAATTTATGCAAATATTTACGGAACTCAACAAAAATCCAGATTTGTCATTAGCGCTCGGTTTTTTTGACGGAGTGCATCTGGGGCACAAAGCAGTTATAGAAAATGCTGTTTCTTTCGCGCATAACAACAATTGTAAATCAGCTGTCATAACATTTAAAGATCATCCCTGCTGTTTTTTCTATGGCAAATGCCCAAAATACATCCTTCCCCGAAAAGAACGTGAAGATAAAATCAAAAAACTCGGTGTTGATTTTTTATACGAGCTTGATTTTGAAAGCATATCCGGCCTAACGGCAGAAGAATATCTGAAAGATGTTTTGGTGAAATATTTTACGCCACTGGCTATTACAACAGGTTGGAACCACAATTTTGGATACCAAAAAAGCGGGAATGCCAAATTTTTAAGAGATAATTCACAAAAATTCGGCTACGAATACTTTGAACTTCCCCCTCAAAAGCTGAATAATGAGATAGTCAGCAGTTCTGCAATCAGAAAATATCTTTCACAGGGTAATATTGAAAAAGCAAATTCCATGCTCGGATATAAATTTTATACCTCGGGAACAGTCATTAAAGGTAACCAAATCGGCAGAACAATCGGATTTAAAACGGCAAATATAAATTATCCGGAAAAATTAACAGAACTTCCGCACGGAGTCTATTCTGTTAATACTACTTACGGTAAAGGAATCGCAAATTTCGGGATTCGTCCCACCATAAACGGCTCAACTCCAGTATTGGAAGCTCATATAAAAGACTTTGACAAAGATATTTATGAAATGCCGATTAAAATAGAGTTTAACAAAATGATACGCAGGGAAAAAAAATTCCCGTCACTTGATGATTTAAAACAACAAATTCAAATAGATATAAACTCTATTTAATTAAAGCCTGTACTTCTTTAAATTTAGGATTTTTTGCACCTTTGAGCCAGTCAAATAAAGCTATTTCGACACAGGAAACCTTTACCCCGTTTGCAGCCATTGCATCAATTCCCTGTTTGAATTCATATTTGTTGCGGCTCGCACAGGCATCTTTTACCACATAAACATCAAAACCGGCTTCAATAAGTGCAGAGGCCGTTTGGTAGACACAAATATGTGTTTCAATCCCGAAAATAGCAATCTGTTTTTTTCCGTAAGATTTAATTTTATCAAGCATGCCGTCTTCTAAAAGCGCATTAAAATAAGTTTTTTCAACAACTTCACTACCCTCAGGCAGCACATCTGAAAGCGTCTGAACTGTATGTCCCAATCCTTTCGGATATTGTTCGGTTAAAATTACCGGAATACCGAGCAATTTAGCAGCCGTTGCGACCTTAACCGCATTTGAAACAACTACATCCTTATTTAATGCTGCTACTAATTTTTCCTGAATATCAATAATTAGTAAAAGACTGTTTTCTGCTGATAGTGTATTCATAACTCTCCTTTTTTACGATTGTGCTCTTTTAAATTCTTTTATAAAATCTTCGACAATTTTAATAAGTTCTTTTTGTGTAATCTTAGTCAAAGGTATTTGTATTTCTTTGTTTTCAGGGCTGTCCAAACCTTCATGGGTTATATAAACAATTATTTTGGTAAAACCCGGATAAACAATTCTCAAAGTACTTTCCTGATTGTCATTTCTTAGAGAAAACACACACTGCTCTTTATCCGTAAATTGCTCAATTTCGGTATCGAACAGTTTTTCCTCATAAGATTTCTGAAGTCTGTAAAATACAGGAGTAATAACTTTTTCCATCTTTTTGTTAAACATTTGTCTGAAAATTTTATACCCCTTTTTATTTTCATCATCAATATCAAGCCAATCATCAAGAGTGTCCTCTTTTTCATCGGCAAATACGTACTCTGAATTTGTTGCAGCCGCATTTGCTAAAGCCTTAAGAACCTCACCCTCCATTTGTTCAAAATTTTTATGCGCGATAGAAGTAATACCCGCACAAATACCAAAATCATCAAGACAAATCTCTTTTATTTTGTTAAAAACAACAAGAGCCTGATTCAAATCCGTTTTGGGAAACAAAAAATAAAATCTCTGTCCTTTCCCCATAGTTATAACATCGTCAATTCTGGTTGAAGCCTTTATAGCATCAGCCATCTTTTTTATATCAAACCTTGTTTTGCTTTCCTCATCAGGTCCGATGGCCGCAAAACAACCCGTATCCAAAAGGTTATCATCTATATAATTCTCAATAACCTGTTTTGCATATTTATTGGAATATAATTCCAAATCAGCATCAATAACATTCATTTGTTCAAGAATTTTAAAATCCCTGAAATACCGAAGTCTGGAAGAATTGTGCTTTATATTATGAACAATCCTTAGAACAAATTCAAAATCCTCCGCAGATGACATGATAAAATCATCCGCACCGCAGTCGTATGCTGATAAAATAAATTCAGGGTCATACAAATCAGCAACCAGAATAATACAAAGAGATTTGTTTTTTCTCAAATCTTTTATCAAACTGTAGATTTCATCACATGGCATGCCATGAACCAGAATAATATCCGGCGCATATATACTAACCGATTTTAAAGCGTCATTAATTTTAGAGAAAACTATATTGTCATTCTTTCTTAAAAAAATAAGCTTTGATATTAAAAGTTTAGAAAAATTTTCATTCTCAGATATTAAAAGTATGTTATTTTTATCATTCATTATAACTATACCTGTAAATGCTTTTTAATACACAGGAAGCTGCCGCCGGCCCCAAAAAGGATAGCCATTCCGAACATGACCGTAATAACAAAAGTCTGTGCATATAAAGGCGTAGGCACCATAAAAAACTGATGCATATGATTTAATCCGTTCTGAACAAAATTCAAAGGCAAAACAGCAATCACTGCACCGGAAAATCCGTAAAATGCCCCCTGCATAATCAGAGGAAATCTTATATACCAGTTAGAAACACCCATAAGCCTCATGATTTCTATTTCTTCTTTTCTCGACTGAATTACAAGCTGAATTGTATTGTTTATAATTGTAATTGTCAAAATAGCCATGATTATTACGACAAAAACAGTTATCATATTAACAATTCTGTTCAGCGCTTCAATTTTTTTTGCCAAATCCTGCGCATAACTCATATCTTCAACAGAAGAAAGCTGTTTAACATTATTAAATACCTGTTCAATATTTTCAGGTTTGTCAACCTTAACATGTAAAGTGTCCGGCAGAGGATTTTCGATATCCGGCAAATCCATTTCACGCTTCAAATTACTCCAGGAAGATGCCTTCGGAATAATTGTAACGTTTTCAACATGTTCAAATTCTTTTATTCTGTTTTTGGTAACATTTACATCTGCATTCTCTTTAAGATAAACCGAAATTTCAAGTACGTTGCCAAGTTCATGAGCAAACGATGAAATCGAAAGCGCAGACCTGAAAAAAGACCCAAAAATTGTTAAAATTGCAGCCATTGTGGTGATAATGACCAAATTAACAATACCGGTTCTTGCAATATCATGCACTGTCTGTTTAGTAAGTCTGTACAAAATTCTCAACTCACACAGCCAGTCTTTTGGAATGTGTTTTTTTACCTGTTTTTTTATCCTTGTTTTTGAACTATTCATACGTACCTGCT
>CALVEX010000006.1 GCA_944326655.1 Candidatus Gastranaerophilales bacterium
AAATAACCGCCGATAAGCTGAACATCAAAATGACGCATATTCAAAACACGTTTTCCTGCTTCTCTGACAGTAGCAAAAGCTTCAGGCAAAATTTTATCCAGTGCTTCTTTTTCTAATTTTCGATCCGTTTTAAAATCATTAGATGTGGGACGTTTTGCAAGAATAGCTTTAAACTCATCTGTTTTAGCGCGTAATTCTTCATCCGTCATCTTTTCAAACTGCGGTTCAAGGGCATTAATATGATCAATTATCCCCATAATACTTTTAATTTTTTTATCGTTAGGGTCGCCTAATAGCTTTAACAAAAAACTTATCATTATATAAAATTCCTCTCCGTCTGGTAATCTTTATAATAATACTAACATAGACAAGAAAAATTTGTTATTCCTTAAGGAAATATTTATATTTTCATAATATTATAAGAAGTCGATAAGACGTTAAGTCACTAAGTCATTAAGTTCATTTAGGCAGCGTTCCGCTGCAAAAAAATAAACTTATCTTGCCTCATAGAGGAGGAAAAACGTTTCATGTCCCCTCCCTTGAGGGGAGGGGAATACAATGGGTGGGTGATAACATATGACAATGACTTTTATTGGTGGAAAAACCCAAACCTACTACTTTTTGCCTCTCTCATGAAAGAGGCAAAAGATTCGCAAACAGAGGGCAGGAAGGCAGGAGGACAGGCTTGTATCAGTGCGCAAAAGCGCACAAAAAATTTTAATAATTCGGCTATTAGCGAAGTGAACAATCAATGTTTGCGAAACAGCAACGAACCGGCTATTGTCTGAGCGGAAACTTATAAGATTCTGAAACAAGTTCAGAATGACATCTGAGCGAGTTTAGCCGGTTTAGGTTGAGCAATTACAATTGATTAGTGAACGGAGTGACTGCCGAGAGCTTCTTTGCGGTACTTTCTTGTCGGTACAAGAAAGTACCAACAAGGTATCTTTAGTAGATTGTTTCTATTCCTATAATATTTATTATGTTTTGTTAACCTGTACTTGATTACCAAAAATTTTTGTGATTACATAAAATTGGAATAAGGCGATTCCTCTTAGCCTTATTCAAGGGAATGACAACCAAAGCGGCGGCTGCGTTGGATGACAATCCCGACAGTTACATAAAAAAATAAGGGAAAATTAAAATGTTAAAAATCAGATTAAAAAGATTAGGCGCTAAAAAACAGCCTACATACAGAATAGTTGTAATAAATTCAACAACAAAACGCGAAGGCAGACCTGTTCAGGAATTAGGGCACTACAATCCTAAAACAAAAGTTATGAAATTAGACAAGGCTTCTGCTTTGGAATGGATTAAAAAAGGTGCACAACCTACAGAAACAGTTGCTTACTTAATTAAAAACTGCAACGATGACGGCACATTGAACTACAAGAAAAAAGAAACCGTAAAACTTTCTAAAAAGGCCCAGGCTAAAGCTCAGGCAGAGGCCGAAGCAAAGGCAAAAGCCGAAGAAGAAGCTAAGGCTGCTGCTGAAGCAGGTGAAACCGCTGCTGAGGAAGCTCCGGCTGAAGCGTAAGTTTACAAATTTTATAAAAATATTAGAACAGGACTTGATAATTCAAGTCCTGCTTTTATTTGTTTTTTTGTTTTAATTTACTGTGTTAGCAATAAATGACTGAATTTCAGGATTTATTATCTTTTGCCCTTTGCAGATGACAAATCGTTCTCTTTTCCGATTTGGTTAAATTTATAATTAAAATATAAACCTGTTACTCCAAGAATAATAATTCCTGTTAAGGAAACAATATCATTTAATGTCATACTTCATAACTCCTATATTTTTAGTAATTTCTTTATTCATATTCATAATATTACTAATAAATAATATTGCAAAATATATACCAAATATAAGTAACAATACTTTTAAAATAGTATTAATTTCAGTTATTGCAATACCGCCTATACCGCCAGTTAAAAGAGAAACAACAGCTATCAGACTTGTTTATAAGCTTATCAAATTTTTATCATAATTATCCCATGACGTACAAAAAAATGGGACTTATATCGCAGTTTACACTAGATATGATAAAAAAGCGTCACCCTGAACTGGTTTCAGGGTCTGATAACGATGAGATTCCGAAACAAGTTCGGAATGACAGTATGTATGTGTTTTGAATATATTTAGTGTAAACTGAGATATAAGTCCAAAAAAAATAAAGTAGATCCGTCATTCTGAGCCTATAATATGCGATTCTTCGGGATATGCCCTCAGAATGACTGTTAGGCGAAGAATCCCATTACTGTTATGTACGCAAAGGGATAATTATGTTTTTGTTTGATTCTTCCAGATACTTCATAGATACATTTATACACTTATCCGTGCATGTTTCAATCAATGTACCGGATTAAATCTTAAAATATTTAATCGTTATACTTGCTGATTTCCGTGAAATAGCTTTCCAAAGCTAAATATCCTTTATAGATTTCATTTGAAATGTTTGCATAGCTGTTTGCAACAATAAATTTTAATTCTTTAGTTCTAATCTCCAAAATTGCATCAGAATCATTTTTTAAAGATTCATCAGCAGACATTGACCATTTTTGCAAAAGCGCAAGTTCTTCATACATCTGTTTAACCGTTGTATATTCAAGAGTGTTAAAATCGTATTTTGCCAGAAGTTTTTTCTCAGCATTTGTAATTCTCGGCATAACAGCCTGAAATTTAAATACCTTTTTTATAATAATGTAGTTATCCGCAAGCTTTCTATGTGAATAAGGAATTATATTTTTAGCTAAAAGCGCCGCATAAGAACGGGAAGTGAATACTTCATCATTTCTTGAAAAAGCACTTCTTGAAGTTAAGTCAAAATTCGATTTTTTTTCTATTAAATCTTCCGGCATCTCTACCCCCTGTTAAGAAAATAATATAAAAAAACAGCCCGACTGTCATGATGCAAAGGCAAATTTTTTACATGATTTAACAAAAAGAAGAAACCGGTAAAACCGGTTTCTTCAAAACTTATTTAATACCAAAGCGTCTCCGCTCCTAATCAGCAAATTGCTGCATAATTTCAAAAGGTTTTTCAGCA
>CALVEX010000007.1 GCA_944326655.1 Candidatus Gastranaerophilales bacterium
TTTTTTCAATATAACCTGCATTTTATATCTCCTTTTCTATTTATATCTCGCAAGTATGCCTATACTATAATAAACAAAACTTAATGTCGAGTATTTTTTTCGGATTGTAAAGAAGATATAGAAGATAAGATGATAGGAGGATAAGAAGGTAAGCTATATGCGTAAATAACCTATCTTCTTATCTTCCAAACTTCTTACCCTCTATCTTATATCCGGGAAATAATATTTAACACCGTTATCCGAACGCCATCTAATATAGCCGGTTTTCGGCACCCTGTCCAGATCATAAACGCTTACTAATGCCCAGTTCCCCCTGATTACGGTCAGGTTTATTTTTTGAGGCATATTAATTGTTGCAACAACCTGTGATTGGTCATCAGTTCCGGTATGAATATCTTTTACATTTTCGGGAGCCTGTTTTAACAATTTCAGCCCGTATTTGCGCCCGTACATATTATAAAACATTCCCCAGGTCATAAATCTGTAAGGGTCGTCATCTTTTTTCAGCCAGCCCTTTGCTCCCGTGGAATTGTCGTAAATCACCTGCACCCAGTCTTCTGTTTCATCTGTTACAGCAAGAAGCCCGAGATTTTTTGATGGAATAAAAACGACAAATAAATCATCAGCTTTTGTTTCCGGCGGAAAAATTTTTTCTCCGCTGAAACTTATACTGTGTAAAATATGGGACTTTTCTGACGGCTGTTCGTATAATGTAAGTTTGCTCGGAGCCTGATAAAGCCCGAATGTATTTGTGTTTTCAAGACTTACGTTTTGCGGAATAACATCCGCACAAAATCCATTTAACGGAATTAGAAGAATTATGGCTATGAGTAATAGAAATTTTTTCATATTTCTCCTATTCACGGAAACTGATTTCCGCGTATGTTTTTTGAAGTTTTGCACGAACATTGTTCATTTGATGTTCAATGACTTCATCTGTCAGTGTTGCATTTTCATCCTGCATTTTTATGCGGAAAGCAAGACTTTTGAAGCCGCTTTTAATATTTTCACCCTGGTAAACATCAAATATTTCGCTGCCCTTAAAGATATTTTGCTGAACAGCGCCTTTAATAACACGCTGAATATCCTCAAAACTTACTTCTTCATTGATTATAAAGGCCAGATCGCGGCGTACTTCTGGGAATTGCGGAAGTTTTTTGTATCTTGTTGTGTGTTCTTTTATTATTCCGATTATTTCATCAAGATCAATCTCAAAAATAAAGACTTCCTGCCCTTTGATTTTCAATTTGTCTTTCAAAATTGGGTGAAGCTGCCCGAAATATCCTATATTTGTAAGATTTTTGCCCAGGATATTTACTTTTGCGCTTCTGTATGGGTGAAGATAGTCAATATCTTCGCATGATGTCAGTTTAATTCTTTTTGTAACTCCGAGTTCTTCAAAGAGTTTTTCAACAACTCCTTTGAGCGTATAGAAATCTGTTTGGATTTTAACCTGCCATTTTGAATTTTCAACTTCACCGGTTATAACACCTGCAAGCACGCGGGATTCTTTTACTCCTGTAGATTTTTCGTCTGACTGTCCGGTAATAATGTATTTTTTGCCGATTTCGTATCCCCAGAAAGTTTTTTGTCCGTTATCCCAGTTCATTTTCATGCAATTTAGAACGCTTGCGGCCATATTCTGCCTGAGCATTGTGCATTCTTCGCTTGCAGAATTCAAAACTTTAACGGCTTTTGTATCATCATAGGACTGCATATATTTATCAAGAAGCGGTTTCCCGATAAGCGAACTTGTTACAATTTCGTTTAATCCTGAAGAAAGCATTATTTCGTTTACCTTTTTGATAATTTTTTCTTCAAGTGTAATTTCTGGCATTTCATTTTTGTTTGGAAGTGTTGTGGTGATTTTGTCATAGCCGTTAATTCGTGCTATTTCTTCTATCAGGTCAATTTCTCTTGTAACATCTCCCATTCTGAATGACGGAACAGAAAATTTTGCAGCCATTTCATTTCCGCCCAGTTTTTCAAACCCGAGTTTTTCAAGTATTGTTATACATTTTTCAGGTGCAATTTCGCAGCCTAAAATTCTTTTGATTTGTGCGTATCGTAAAGTGATTTCAAGCGGCGGGAGCTTGTTTTCGCCTGCTTCGACAACCCCTTCGATTTGTGCATCGGCAAGTTCTGCAAAAAGCTGCATTGCACGCATCAAAGCCGGTTTTATTGCCTCAATATCAACGCCGCGTTCAAATCTGGCGGAAGCTTCAGAACGGTATCCCACGCTTCTTGAAGATTTTCTTGTTGTGACAGAAGGGAAATAAGCTGCTTCAAGCGCAACATTTTTTGTGTTAACGTCAATTTCTGAATTTTCCCCGCCGAACACGCCTGCAAGACAAACACCTTTTTCTTTGTCGGCGATAAGAACACTGTCATTTGTAAGTTCTCTTTCCGTGCCGTCAAGAGTAACAATTTTTTCGCCGTCTTTTGCGCGTCTTATACATATATAGCCGTCAAGCTTATCTAAATCGAAAGCGTGAAAAGGTGTTCCGTATTCAAGCATTACATAATTTGTGATATCAACCGCATTATTTATTGCACGAACGCCTGATGCTACAAGTCGTTTTTGCATCCAATCGGGGGACGGTTTAATTTTTATATTTTTTAAAATCCCGAGTGAATAATATTTACAAACATCATTATCAATAATTTCCACTTTAAATTTGTCTGTTGACAAGTCTCTGGTGCATTCAAGCGGAGAAAAATTCAGCGGTTTATCAAAAATTGCGCTCAATTCTCTGGCAATTCCGATAACCGACATTTGATCCCCTCTGTTTGCAGTCGGGGCAACATGTAAAATGTAATCTTTTTCAAACCCGAGAACATTTTCAACATCTTCGCCGGTTTTTACATCAGGGAAAATTTTATTTAAAATAAGTATTCCGTCTTCTTCCTGATATCCTCTTTCCGAGACTCCGAGTTCATCGGCAGAGCAGAGCATTCCCTGAGATTCTACCCCTCTGATAACTGCGGGCGTCAGTGTAAACATTTCACCGGTTTTTCTGTCAAGAACTTTTGAACCAACCGAGGCATAAGGAACAATTTGGCCTTCCTTAATATTTTGTGCGCCGCAAACGACTGTTTTTAATCCTTCTCCGGTATTGACCGTTACAAGATGAAGTCTATCGGAATTCGGGTGATTATCTATTTTTTCTATTTTAACAGTTTTAATATTAGTAAATTGAGGTTTTACCTCTTCAATTTCTTCAACTTCCAAACCGCTCATTGTGAGTTCGTGAGCTATTTGTTCAACATCTTTATCTGATAAGTCTACAAATTCGTTTAACCAGTTTAATGATACCTGCATTATAATTCCCTCTTATTAATTAACCTATAACCGCATATTACTACAAAACAGCCTGAAATACAAATACAGATTTTATGTTATAATTCAGTCATGAAAAGAGCGGCTGTATTTGCACATTATGATAAAGATTCAATAATAGATGATTATGTTATTTACTATCTTCACGAATTAAAAAAAATTGTTGACACATTGGTTTTTGTTTCCTGTTCTGATTTATCCGAAAATGAGATATCTAAAGTAAGCGGTATTGCATCTCATGTAATAGCGGAAGTTCATGATGAATACGATTTTGGTTCATATAAAAGAGGTTTTTTCTATCTTAAAGATAAATTGAATGAATATGACGAATTGATTTTTGCAAATGACAGCTGCTACGGCCCTTTATATCCGCTGGAGGAAGTTTTTTCGAAAATGGAATTGCAGGGCTGTGATTTTTGGGGAATTACTAAAAACAGGTTTGGACGTTTTAAAAAGGGTAATAATAAGTATGTGGTTAAAAAGCGCCCTCATATTCAAAGTTATTTTCTTGTATTTTCAAAAAAAGTTTTTATATCAAATGTTTTCTATGAATTTATGAATTCCATAACGCATATGTCTGATAAAAATGAAGTAATAATTAATTACGAAATAGGTTTGAGTGAAAAACTTATAAATGCAGGATTTTCTTGTAACTCATATATAAATGCGTTGTATGGATTTAATCAAGTTTTGATTTCATTCTGGCGTTTATTGATCCATAACTACAAAATGCCTTTTGTAAAGTGCAGTATTCTAAGACATCAAAATGACGATCTAACAACAACCGCAATGTGGGAGGAATTTATTTCTTCAAATACAACTTATCCTGTTTATCTGATTGAAAATAATTTAAAAAGGACTTCTTTAAACTTTAAAACTTTTAAATTTATTCCGCCTTATATTAAAATTTTCTATTTTTATCTTATAGGAGTTTTACCCAATTTACCAAAACATTTTTTTCAAATAATAAATCAGAAATTATTAAGATGATTATGTATTCTCCTTTGCGCCTTTCAGCGGGATACCGAGTATTACCTTTATATGCTGGCATATTGCCACTCTCAGGCGGTAAAGTGTACTTATGACTATAGGTACGGTATAAATGATAGCCATCTTATAGTTTTTTTCTTTTTTTACTATATCAATAAAGGCAAGCAGGTTGACCGGGTATGAATAAGTTTTATCCTTTTTGTAAAGATAACTGTCATTATGTATCCGCCACTTTGTTAGTTTTTCGGGAATATAATAAAAATCATTATTTCTTGCGAAATGTAAAAAAAGCCACCAGTCAAGCAGTTTATCCGTAGGAGTATTGAAGTCGCATTGTAAAATTTTATCACGGTTTACAAGTACTGCAGAAAATGTTAATATAACGTTAAAATACATTAAGTCTTTAAATAAATTACACGGATAAGTTTTTCGTTTTAAAATATCGCATTTTTTTGAAAAAGTTTTTTCAAGCTCTTTTATTCTGTTTATATCTCCGAACATTTCTACATCATTAAAAATTAGTCCCGTATCCGGGTATTTTGCAGCAACAGCCGCTTTTTTTTCAAGATAATCTTCCCTTATCGCATCATCGCTTTCAAGAATGGCAATCCATTCGCCCGATGCATTTTCAATTCCGCGTTTAAGGGTAAATTTAAGTCCCTTATTTTCTTCATTTATTAATAATTTTATACGATTATCTTTGAATGATTTAATAACTTCAACAGAATTATCCGTAGAACAGTCGTCTACAATGATTAGCTCCCAATCCTGATAAGTTTGTTCTAAAACGGACTGTATAGTATCTTTTATGTAATCCTGATAATTATAACTTGCTGTAACAATAGAAATTTTCATAAAATTATCATACAACAAAAAAATCACCCCTTGAATTTTCAAAAGGTGATTTTTTCTCTCTAATCTTATTTACGGATAAGATTTTTTACTCATCCCTGAATTCCCTAATTATGGAGGGAATCACTAAAAACTAACGTTCTCACCGAAACGGTTATGCTCTGTATTTAGTCAGATTTTACAAGTTCTATACAGCACCCGAGTGGCGGCTGAAGCGGCTACGCTCCGTCTTTAGTTTAGACTGTACAAGTTTTATGCAGTACCCGAGTGGTGGGTGGAGCGGCTACGCTCCCTATGAGCAGCCGGAATATCCGCATTTCAGACAGATGAAACACCCTTCAGCCATTTGAATTTCATTTCCGCATTCCGGACATTTAACTGTTTTAATTTCACCTGTCGGCTCATCTGTTGTGTCATCCTGAATTTGGTTCAGGATCTCAGTTTCAACCTTTTCTTCAGCCTTTTTCTTATCATCCAAATTCATAGGCTGGAACTGGCGGGAATTGTTTCTGTAAACAGTTATACCTTTCAGATTATTTTCGTAAGCAAGAATGTAAGCTTCTTCAATATCTTTGCGTGTAGCGTGTTCTTCAAAGTTAACTGTTTTAGAAACCGCATTATCGGTATGAAGCTGGAATGCAGCCTGCATTTTTACGTGCCAGTAAGGTGATACGTCATGAGCCGTTACAAAGATACGTTTAGCATCTGCAGGAACTCCGTCAACGTGTGCAACAGAACCGGTTTTTGCAATTTCTTTCATAAGATTTTCGGAATAGAAACTGTGTTCTATGGCGTAATCTTTGAATATCGGATTAACTTCAAGCATTTCCGTGCCATCCATGATTAATCTTGAGAATACAAGACCAAACAGAGGTTCAACACCGCCTGATGCACCTGCAATCATTGAAATTGTACCTGTCGGAGCAATACATGTTGTTGTAGCGTTTCTAATTCCGTATTTTGCAATTTCTGCATCCATTTCTTTCCATTGTTCATCAGAAATTTTCCCTGTAGATTTGCCTTTATATTTGTTATACAAATAGTTTGGAGTATCGTAAACGCTTCCTTTAAAGTTATTAAATCTGCCTCTTTCTTTGGAAAGTTCGATTGATTCGCATTTAGATTCGTAATCAATAAATTCCATAACCTGGCCGGCCAATTTTGTACCTTCTTCCGATGCATAAGAAATACCGAGTTTCATAAGCATATCAGCCCAGCCCATAACGCCGAGACCGATTTTTCTGTTATTCTGTACCATTTCAGAAATCTGCGGAAGCGGGTAGTTATTAACTGCGATTACGTTATCCAAAAATCTGATAGCAGTTCTTGTAGTTTCTGCTAATAAATCCCAGTTGATAGAACCGTTTTCAACCATTCTGCCAAGATTAATTGAGCCTAAATTGCATGCTTCATAAGCAAGCAAAGGAACTTCGCCGCATGGATTTGTTGATTCAATCTCGCCGATTAGAGGAGTCGGGTTGTCGGCATTCATTTTATCAATAAAGATAATTCCGGGTTCGCCGTTTCTCCAAGCGCCGTCAACAATCATATCAAATACTTTTTTAGCGCTTAATTTCCCGGCAACGGTATTGTTTTGCGGATTGATAAGTTCATAATCAGTTCCGTTTTTCAAAGCTTCCATAAATTTATCAGTTATAGCAACAGAAATATTAAAGTTATTTAACCTGTTGTTGTCGCTTTTGCATTCAATAAAATCTAAAATATCAGGGTGATCAACTCTTAATATACCCATATTAGCACCGCGTCTTGTACCGCCCTGTTTAACGGCTTCGGTTGCAGCGTTAAAAACTTCCATGAAAGATACCGGGCCGGAAGATACACCCATAGTTGATCTTACAACACTGTTTTTAGGTCTTAATCTTGAGAAAGAAAAACCTGTTCCGCCGCCTGATTTATGAATTAATGCGGTATTTTTAACGGTTTCAAAAATCCCGTCAAGGCTGTCTTCTACCGGAAGCACAAAGCATGCCGCCAGCTGTCCGAGCTCTCTGCCTGCATTCATCAATGTTGGAGAATTAGGCATGAAGTATAAATTTGTAATAGTTTTGTAAAATCTTTCAGTCAATTTATCAACATCAGATTGTGATTTTCCGAATTTCAAATCTGCTGATGCAATTGTACTTGCAACACGTCTGAACATGTCAGCGGGTGTTTCAACACATTTCCCTTCTTTATCCCTTTTTAAGTATCTTTTTTCAAGAACTTTAACTGCGTTTTCTGATAAGTTTAGCTTTTCAATGCATGTGCTTTCTGTCACATTAACCTCCCCTTTTTTATATTTTTTTATGAAATTATTATACTACAAATTTGCATGTCTATTCAATTATATTACATCAATTTATAAAAGGCATGGGTAATACTGTAAAAAAACATTTACGAAACGTTACAGGAATTTTTTAAATGGATTTGTTTGTAATATAATAATTATTGAGGTAGTAAATTTGAAACATTCAAAACTCACAGCCCTGATATTTATAGCATTAGTTTTAGGTATTATAGTCGGTCATTTTGCCCCGGATTTTGCCGTAAGAATGCGGCCTTTTGCGGTTATATTTTTACGGATGGTAAAAATGATTATAGCTCCGTTACTGTTTGCTACTCTTGTTGTGGGAATAGCCGGACACGGTGATGCTAAAAGTTTGGGCAAAATCGGGCTTAAAACGATAATTTATTTTGAAATTGTAACAACGCTTGCCCTTATAATAGGGCTTACAATGGCTAATATTTTTAAGCCCGGTATCGGGTTTGTTACCGGAAATACCCCGCATGCCATACATATGCAGGAGGCAGGGCTTATGGCTGCTACCCAGGCTCATACGTCAATAAGCGAAATGGTAACAAGTATTTTCCCGACAAGTATCATTGATGCGATGGCGCAGGGAAATTTACTTCAAATCGTAGTATTTTCAATATTCTTTTCACTGGCAATGATTGCTGTCGGCAAGGCTGCTGAACCTGTTGTTAATATTTTAAATTCCGTTTCCCAGATAATGTTTAAATTTACTGAATACGTTATGTATTTTGCACCTCTTGGGATTTTTGGGGCTATTGCATCAACTATAGGAGCAAACGGGCTTTCCGTATTAAAGAGTTATTTTAAAGTAATAGGGGCTTTATATGTTGCTTTGGCTGTATTTGTGCTTCTTGTGTTAATAATTGTATGTAAGATTGTAAGAATATCATTCAGAAATTTATTAAGGGCATTGCAGGAGCCGGCGCTTTTGGCATTCACTACTGCAAGTTCAGAAGCAGCTTTTCCTAAAGCCATGGATATTATGGAACGTTTTGGTGTTCCTAAAAATATTGTGGGTTTTGTAATGCCGACAGGTTACACGTTTAACCTTGACGGCAGTACTTTATACCTTGCAATGGCGGTTATATTTTCATCGCAAATTGTCGGGATAAATCTTGATTTAAACCAGCAGATAATTATAATGCTTGCACTAATGCTTACAAGCAAGGGAATTGCCGGAGTTCCCAGAGTTTCTCTGATTGTTCTTGCAGGAACACTTGCAAGTTTTAATATTCCAATTCTCGGGGTTGCAATACTTTTGGGTATTGACCAGATTCTTGATATGGGAAGAACTACAGTTAACCTTATCGGAAACTGTGTTGCAACGGCTGTAATTGCGCGCTGGGAAAATACTTTTGATTACAATAATATGAATGAATTTGTAGAACTTTCTAAAGAAGAAAGTATCGGCAATGATATACAAAAAACATTAAAACAATTTAAAGAAGGGTAATTTATTATGAGTAACGAAACAAGTACAAAACCGGAGTATAAAGATACTCTAAATCTTCCTCAAACTACTCTTGCCATGAGGGCAAATGCGACAGTAAGGGAACTTGAAATCCAAAAATTCTGGGAAGAACACGATATTTATAATAAGATTATTAACCAGCGTGATAAGGCTAACAAATTTATTTTGCATGACGGCCCCCCTTATTTGAGTTCCGAAAAAATCCACGTTGGCACGGCTCTTAATAAAATCCTTAAAGATATTTTACTGAAATACAAAGCTCAGGCAGGTTATTACACTCCTTATGTCCCGGGATATGACGGGCATGGGCTTCCTATTGAAAACAAAGTTGTAAAAAATATAAAAGGCGGCAGAAGCGCCTTAACTCCTTATGAATTAAGACAAAAATGCCGTGAATTTGCTCTTTCAAGTTTGAAAGGACAGGAAAGCGAATTTAAACGTCTCGGCGTGCTCGGTGACTGGGAACATCCTTATTTGACTATTGCTCCGGACTTTGAAGCCGAACATGTAAGAGTTTTTGGAGAGATGTACAAAAAGGGTTATGTGGAAAAGGGCTTAAAACCTGTTTACTGGTGTGCGTCATGTGAAACTGCCCTTGCAGAGGCTGAAGTTGAATATGCCGATCATACTTCAACCTCTATTTATGTAAGATTTAAGTTTGACGAAGAAAGTACAAAAAAACTCGCTTCACGCTTCACTCTTCACTCTTCACCTGTTTACGCCATAATATGGACAACAACTCCATGGACAATTCCTTCAAATATGGCTATAAGTATGCACCCAAAATTTGAATACACCTTCTTCGAATATAAAGGTGATATATATGTGGCCGCTCAAGAACTTTTAGCAAGTTTCTTAAAAGATGTGGAATGGGATGAAGCAGATATTAAAGTTCTCGGCTCTTGCAAAGGACAGGATTTAGAACTTTTAAATACAAAACATCCGCTTGTTGACAGAAAATCACCGATAATCTTAGGTGAACATGTTACACTTGATGCCGGTACAGGTGCTGTACACACTGCTCCCGGACACGGTTTAGAAGATTATGAGGTCGGATGCAAATACGGTATTGAAGTATTTTCACCTTTAGACAGCAAAGGTGTATGGACTGATGCCGTTAAAGATAAAGATTTGGAAGGTGTTCCATATTACAAGGGTAACGCTATCGTAATCGAAAAACTCAAAAACTGCGGAGCACTTTTAAAAGCTCAAGACATTAACCACAGCTATCCTCATTGCTGGAGATGTAAAAATCCTGTAATCTACAGAGCAACTCCTCAATGGTTTGTAAAGGTCGATAAATTCAGAGATAAAGCCCTTGAAGAAATTAAAAAAGTAAAATGGATTCCGGCAGGCGGAGAAGCAAGAATTTCAAACATGGTTGCAGGACGTACTGACTGGTGTATTTCCAGACAGCGTGCCTGGGGGGTTCCTATCCCTGTATTCTACTGTGAGGACTGCGGCGAAGTTATCGTTACAGATGGAACAATTGAAAATGTTGCTAAGATATTTGAAGAAGCGGGCAAGGCTGTAGGGGAAGAAAATGCAAAAGCGTATCCGCAGGGTAAAATAGGCTCAGATGCATGGGTAAAATATTCTGCAGAAGAATTATTACCTCAAGGTTTTAAATGTCCGAAATGCGGAAAACAACATTTCCGTAAGGAAAATGATATTATGGATGTCTGGTTTGACTCAGGTATAACATGGCGCGCCGTAGTTAATAAGCGCTCAGAAGAACTTGGCACAACCCCGGTTGAAATGTATCTTGAAGGTTCCGATCAGCACAGAGGCTGGTTCCAGTCATCTTTATTAACATCAGTTGCAACACAAGGCATTGCACCGTATAAATCAGTTTTAACCCACGGTTTTGTATTCGGCGAAGACGGAAGAAAAATGTCAAAATCTCTCGGCAACTATATCAGACCGGATGAAATCATAAACACATACGGGGCTGATATTTTAAGACTCTGGGCAGCTTCTGTCGATTACAGAAACGATACAAAAATTGGGAATAATATAATCAAACAGCTTGCTGAAATCTTTAAGAAAACAAGAAATACTTCCAGATTTCTTGTCGGTAACCTCTTTGACTTTGACCCGAAAACGGATTACGTAAATTATGAAGATTTGAAGGAAATCGATAAATTTGCACTTCACAAACTAAATCACTTAATAGAAACTGTAACAGAAGCATTTAATAATTATGAATTCTACAAATACTTCCAGCAGTTACAAAATTTCGCAGCTGTTGATTTGAGTTCATTCTACCTTGATATTGTAAAAGACAGACTTTACACAGCCGGTAAAAAATCATTGTCGCGCAGAGCATGCCAGACTGTTTTGTATGAAACTTTGCAGACTTTAGTTAGAATGCTTGTTCCTGTCATGCCCCATCAGGCGGAAGATATCTGGATGAGCGTTCCGGAATGCCAGAAGGATGGATTGGAAAGTATTTTGCTTTCTGATTGGGTGAAACCAAATCCGCAATGGACTAATGAAAAATTGGAAGAAGATTTCTCTAAAATTCTTAAAACCCGCGAAGTTGTAACACGCGCAATTGAACCTCTTCGTGCAGATAAGAAAGTTGGAAGTTCTCTTGAAGTTGCGGTTTATGTAAAAGCAGATGACGAAACTGTTTTAAAAGCAAATGAAAGTGAACTTTGCAATATATTTATTACATCACAGGCTTATGTAACAGATGAGAAACCGGAAAATGTATTAAATGAATATACAGAAGAAGGTTACACTGTTTGGGTAACAAAAGCAGAAGGCGAAAAATGTGCCAGATGCTGGAAATACAGAAAATTGAATTCTAACGGCATATGTGATGAATGTGAAGAAGCAGTGAGATAATCAGCCCTCACCCCCCCCTCTTTTCCTCCCTCTGCCACAATATTTATTGAATTTTAAAATGTTTGAACAAGAGTTTTTCAAGGAGAGGGAGAAATCTGGAGGAATGGTGCGCTCCTTCTTTAGTTCAGTTCAGCTAAGTTTATGCAAACCTTAAGTGACGGGTGGAGCGGCACGCTCCTTCTTTAGTATAGATCGTACAAGTTTTATGCAACACCTGTGTGGCGGGTGGAGCGGCACGCTCCTTCCCCTATGGGGGAAGGTTAGGATGGGGGCTTATTTGTTTCCTTTCCTATAGAGGAGGATTAAGGCGGGGCGAGGGCTAATATTTTAAATAATTTGTAAACATTTCGTAATATTTATTTTTTATTTTTTAAAGATTTTTTTTAAATCTGCCGTAATCATGATTACAAGTACTATTTTGAAAGGAAATCAGTTTCAAATTATAAACTGAAAGTAAAAAAAATACTGAAAGGGTAAAAAATCATGGGAATGGCAGCATCGCAAGCTAGATTGTTAAGCATAACCGCAAGATTGACTGATAATGAAAACAGCGGTCAAAGCATTTCTTATGCAAAACAAAGATTGGCTGACCAGACCCAGCAGATTACCAATGAATATAATGAGGCGCTTGAAGCTACAAAATTAACTGTACTTACAGGTTTTAACGGTACTGAAGAAGTTTACAGCGACCTTTCATATAAGATTTTGACTAATCCTACTATGGCCGAAAATGTAAAACAATATGTTGTAACTGATACAAAAGGAAGAATTCTTGTCACTGAAGATATTGCAAATGCTTATTCCAAATCAGGCGGCAATTACAACAGTTTTCTTGCGGCATTGAATATTACAAACGCTGCAGGCAATGTTACCGGAGAATTCTATTCTCAAGCAGATATTACTGTTCAAAATAGTTCAGACTACACAAAAGATGAAATAAATGAGACAGCCCAGAAAATTCATGAAGCATGGGATGCATATTTTGCAACTGTAGGCATTTCTCTCGGCGATAACGAACACGACGGCTTGCTGGAAGAGTTTAAATGGACCACTACATTCTCTACTAATAACAACGGCGAATATATTAATAAAGAAGGAAAAGTTATTGATCTTACAAAATATGACAGCGTCGAAGCCGCTTTAGCTGCCGAAGGTTATTCATTTGTAGGCAGCGGTTATGCAAGTTACGCTCGTTTTGCAAAAGATAAAGACGGTAATATTATTTATGAACAGGCAAAAGATAAAGATGGAAATCTAGTTTACGAAACCGATGAAGATGGAAATCCTGTTCTTGATGAAGATGGCAATCAAATTCCGGTTTATGATTATAGCAAACCGGCTTATGAAAGAGATGCAAACGGAAATATTATATATGATCCTATCAACTATGAAGGCACAACAGATGAATCAAGAGAGTTGTATGACTATGCAATGGCATTGACGGAAGCGTTCTTTAGAACAGAAGAAAGTCTTGATACTGCTGACAAAAAGGCGCACAATCAGTATTATGATATGGGCATTGTGAAGTCCGCAGCAGATCCTGAAAATGCAAGCATATTAACATATTATAAAAATATATTTGATAAAATGCACTCATGCGGGTATTTTACCTATACAGATGATCCTTCGAAAGCATCAAGTGATCCTGAGCACTATACCTATGCCGGTTTAAGTTTAACAAGCCACACAAAGAAGACTACAACAACTGCTTCTCCGTTAGAAGATAATACAATATTTGTTGAATATCTTAAAAACGGAACACTGAGACTGGAATATTATTCAACTGCTGATAAAGAATTTGTATCAACGACCTTATCAGAAGACACATGTATTCAGGAAGTTGAGGATGACAAAGCAATAGCAAAAGCTGAAACAAAATATAACCAGGACATGCTCGCAATCGAAAATCAGGATAAAATACTTGATTTGGAATTGAATAAACTTGATACAGAACATTCAGCATTGCAGACAGAATACGATTCAGTAAAAAATATAGTTGACAAAAACGTAGAATCTTCTTTTAAAACATTTGGATAAATTTTAAAACTTTTCGGGGTGATGGATATCAGCGGACAGTTTTAAGAAGGCAGCCTTCCAGAATTTTTGGGAGGCTGTTTTCTTATATAAAATTACGTAATTATTGGTATGCAGAACAATTATGCGATTCTTCGCCTAACTGTCATTCTGAGGGCATAGCCCGAAGAATCTCATATTTTAAGCTCAGAATGACAAATTTATTTAGTTTTTTACGTAAAATCTTGTCATCCTGAATTTATTTCAGGATCTCAAAAAGATTCTGAAACTAGTTCAGAATGACGTTTAAGACAAAATGTTTTAAAATATACAAAAAACAGACCTCTAAAAATTTCAAAGGTCTGTTTTGAGTATTTATTTTTTTGTTTATTTTGCAGAAGCGCCTGATTTTTCGATAATTTCTTTTTCGATATTTGCAGGAACCTGCTCATAGTGATTAAATTCCATAGAGAAAGTTCCGCGTCCCTGTGTATTTGATCTCAAATCAGTTGCGTAACCGAACATGTTTGCAAGAGGTACAATTGCTCTTACGATAACATTTCCTGTATTACCTACAGGTTCCTGTCCTTCAACACGTCCGCGTCTTCTTGAAATGTCACCGATAATTGTTCCCGTAAATTCATCAGGAATTTCAATTTCGACTTTCATCATCGGTTCAAGGATACAAGGCTGAGCTTTGCGGCAGCCTTCTTTGATTGCCATAGAACCTGCGATTTTGAATGCCATTTCAGAAGAGTCAACTTCGTGGTAAGATCCGTCATAAAGTTCAACCTTAACGTCAATCATCGGGAATCCTGCCAAAATACCGCCTTCTAAAGCTTCTTCCATACCCTTTCTTGCAGGTTCAATGTATTCTCTAGGAATAGCACCGCCGACGATTTTGTTTT
>CALVEX010000008.1 GCA_944326655.1 Candidatus Gastranaerophilales bacterium
GTTGTTCAATAAGTTTTTCAGCATCTACATTGTAGAATTTGATTTTCTTATCAATGATTGTTTTTTGCATATCGCGTGTTAAATGAGCGAAAGCTTCGTCTTTAGTATATGGGCTGTTAAGTAAGAATGTACCGCCTTCTTTAATACCTTTCAACAAATCATATCTGCCAACGTATGCATGAGCTGAGCAAGATACAAAATCCGGTGCAGTGATAAGATAAGTTGATTTAATCGGTTTGTCGCCGAATCTCAGGTGAGAAACTGTTACACCGAAAGATTTTTTAGAGTCATAAGCAAAGTATGCCTGAGCATCTTTGTTTGTATATTGACCAATAATCTTAATTGAGTTTTTGTTAGCACCAACTGTACCGTCAGACCCGAGTCCCCAGAACATACAGTTTGTAGTACCTTCAGGTTCTGTAACGATGTGTTCTTCAACTTTTAATGATTTGTGAGTTACATCATCTTCGATACCAACCGTAAATCCGTGGAAACCGTTGTTTTCTGCATGTTTGTAAACCGCAAGAACCATAGAAGGAGTGAATTCTTTAGATGCTAAACCATAACGTCCGCCGATAATTCTAACGTCTTTGCCTTCCATAGCAGCTACAACGTCTAAGTATAACGGTTCACCGATTGAGCCCGGTTCTTTTGTTCTGTCAAGAACCGTAACGCGTTTAGCAGTTGTAGGAACAGCCTCTAAGAAGCGTTTTACATCAAACGGTCTGTACAATCTTACTTTTACCAAACCGTATTTAGTACCGCGTTTAGCGTTTAAGTATTCGATAGTTTCTTCAATAGTTTCACAGCCTGAACCCATAGCAACGATTACATCAGTGGCATCAGGAGCGCCGACATAATCAAACGGGTGATACTGTCTACCGGTTACAGCAGCAACTTTATCCATATATTCCTGAACAATATCAGGAACTGCATCATAGTATTTGTTAACAGTTTCACGACCCTGGAAGTAAACATCAGTGTTTTGCGCACCTACTTTACAAACAGGGGCTTCAGGTCTGAGAGCTCTTTGTCTGAATTCTTCAATATATTTAGGTTCAACAAGTTTTGCAATGTCTTCATATGAGATTTCTTCAATCTTGTGGACTTCATGAGAAGTTCTGAATCCGTCAAAGAACTGCAAGAAAGGAACTTTAGCTTTGTAAGTTGAAAGGTGAGCAACAAGTGCCAAATCCATTTCTTCCTGAACTGAATTTGCTGCAAGCATTGCATAACCTGTGTTACGGCATCCCATAACATCTGAATGATCACCAAAAATAGCTAAAGATTGGGCAGCGATAGCACGTGCTGCAACGTGGATAACATGCGGCAGCATTTCACCTGCCATTTTATGCATCACAGGGATCATTAATAACAGACCTTGTGATGCAGTGTAAGTCGAAGTTAAAGATCCAGCAGCCAATGAACCGTGAACGGCACCTGCAGCACCAGCTTCAGATTGCATTTCAGCTACTCTTACTTCTTCTCCCCAGATATTTTTTTTGTGCTGGGAAGCCCATTCATCAATCCATTCACCCATTGTTGATGAAGGAGTGATAGGATAAATCGCGGAAACTTCGCTCAAGGCATACGCAATATGCGCTGCGGCGTAGTTACCGTCAACTGTTATAGTTTTTCCTGGCATAATTAGCAAACCTCCTTATTCAATTGCTATTACTTAACTATACTTTACCCCCATATTTTAATACAAACAAAATTGTTTGACAAAAAATTGAATGTGTAAATTTATGTAAAATTTTGTACGTTTTTATAATTTTAAGGTAAACTTTTCTGGTTCACATGTTTTATATGTACTGAGTGAAGAAAGGTAAATTATGAATATACAATTATTAACCCCGAAAAATTTTTTGTTCCCGCCTCAAAAGCAAAATAGCTATAATAAAAACTATGCTGCTTATCCAAACCTTGCCGGATTGAAGCAGGATACAGTTTCGTTTTCCGGAAAACTTCCTAAAGTGATTGAAGCTGAAGAACTCATAGAAGATTCTTCAAAAGCTAAAAAACTCAAACAAATGACAAAAGAGGTTTCGGCAAGGCTTTGTCAAAAAGTCGCAAAAGATTCGCAGCAACCTTTAAAGGAATTTTTAAGAGTACTGAGACAAGGTCTAAAAAATTTAATTTCATGTGAAGCCCACCCTGATAATCCTATTCTTTCCATAAAAGGCAGAGTCAAAACTCCGCGTTCTATTGCTCAAAAAGCTGTTTCAAGAAAGCGATATTCGCAAAAAGAAATTGACACAATGGGAGATGTAATCGGAACAAGAATTGTAATGAGAAGTACTTCCAAAAAAGATTTTGATATGTTATTTTCCGGACTCGGAAAACTTGTAAAAAGAGGAGAACTTAAAGTAAAGGAAATCGAAAACTATAGACCTTTGCCGAAGGATAGTTATGTTTCTACTTCTACCCTTAATAAGTTTGAAAAACTTTGTAATGATGTTGGATTGTATCCATTAAGAAAAGAACAAGCAATTCCCAGTGGTTATACTGCTGTCCATTTGACGGTTGAGCTTCCCTCGGGTAAACTTGCTGAAATTCAAATTATGGGACGTGATATGGAAAATGTAAAAGAAATTGAAGATTTCTATTATAAATATAACTGCGGGAAACCTCTGGATCCCAAATATAAATCAATATATGAACTTATGAACAGACTTATTCCGAAATTGGATAGTTTTCAAAACCAGACTCTGGACAGATATATAAGAGATTCCTATGCACGTGCAAGAACTATTGAGCCAAGATCTCTAAAATATCGCGGCAATGTAATTAAAGATTTTCTTCCATTTCCTTATTATCTTCCTCAGGAGTTGAGCTTCCAAAATCTTTATCAAATGAAGGAACAATGTGACAGACTTGCAAAGTCTACTGTTTCTTCACAGAAATAACAACCACATTTTCGATATGGAATGTATGGCAAAACATGTCAAATGACTGTATGCTTTCAATAGTACAGCCTTTTTCGCATAAATGTTTTAAATCTCTTGCAAGGGTTGCCGGATTACAGCTTACATAAATAATTTTTTCTTTTGTGTGTTCAATAGTTTCGTCAAGACATTCTATAGTACATCCCTTTCTTGGCGGATCAAGTATTGTAATATCGAATTTCTTTTTTATTGATTTTAAATATTTTGTTGTGTCTTGAGCATGCAGCTCTACATTTTGAATATTATTAATTTTTAAGGCTTCACAGGCTTTTTTTATGGAGTTTTCATTTTCTTCAACACTCACAACTTCTTTACAAACATCGGAAACAACAATTCCAAAAGCAGCAATACCTGCGTAAGCATCAAGTACTATTGGATTATCAGACTTAGAAATTTCATCTTTTACATATTTAAATATATTTTCTGCACTTTTCGGGTTAATCTGAAAAAATGTATCCGCTCCAACCTTAAATATTTTATCTAGAATTTTTTCCTCAATAAAATCTTCTCCGCAAACACATTCGGTTTTGCCACCTAAAATGACATTCGTTTTTTTATTGTTAAAATTTATACAGACGCCTGAGACATTTTCAAATTTATTGAATAATGATAAAGCAAATGTTTTATACTTTTCAAACAATTTTGATGAATTAACAACAAGAGTAACGAGGCATTTCCCATTATAAGCGGAATACCTTATAACAATGTGGCGCAATTCGCCGGAATGTTTGTTTTCGTTGTAGCCTGATATTTTATATTCAAAAGCTTTTTGCCGGATGAAATCAATAATTTTATCACATATTTCCGGTTGAATCGGACAGTACTTGATATTGATAATTTCATGTGACTGCGGCTTGTAATAACCTGCAAGAATTTTTTTTGAAACTTTAGTCTGTGATACCGGACATTGAATTTTATGTCTGAATTCTTTTATTTCAGGGCTTGGCACCGGATTGTTAACAGGTGTATCAATATGACCTATTGTTCGCATTACATCTTCAACAATCTGTTTTTTCAGTGCAAGCTGGTAGTCATAATCTATAAATTGAAGCTGGCAGGAACCGCAGATATTTTGCATAGGACAAAAAGGTTTTATTCTGTAAGGCGACGGGGTGATTATTTCAATAACTTTCGCATTTGAAAAATTTTTATTAACCTTAGTTATTTTTATTTTAAGTTTATCTTCCGGACAAGCATTCTCCACAAAAACAACCTGACTGTCTATTCTTGCAATTCCGGTTCCAAGATTTGACAACTTTTCGATATTTACGATATATTCGTCATTTACTTTCATAATACTATAATACTAAAAAAATGGAATTTAAAAGAAAAATGTATTAACCTTTACTAGCAAAAAAATATTTTTTTTAATTTTTATATTTTAATATGAAAGTTGCTTTTAATAAATTTCAAAATAATAATAAATTAATTTTCGGGAATAAACAAAAGACTATTTTGCCTGAAATTTCTAAAGATACTTTTTCAATTCTTGATAAATATAATGAAGACTATAAAAACACTTTTGTAAAAGATATTATTCCTGATTTAAAAGAATATATAAAAAATTTCCATTATATAAAAGATACTGATATAAAAGGCATTTTGGGACATGGAGCACTATCTTTAATTTTTGATTTAGGTGAAAAAGAAATATTAAAATGTTCTTTAGAAAACCCGCTTGAATATAGAAAACATTATCCTGAATTTGACATACCTTTTCTTACCCCTGTTATTAAAGTTAATAAAACCTATATTGTAAAGCAGCCGAAGGCTAAAACCGATAATATTACGATAGATGATTGCAAAGATGTAATTTCACGCATAAGACGTTCCGGGTTGGAATTATCTAAAGATATGAATGAATACAGAACCTGGCAGGTAGGTAAATATAATGGAAAAAGTTATCTTTTAGACACAAGATGTGCAGTTCCTCGCCCAAATGCTTTTTCAAGATTTGTATATCGTTTTTGTGATGCTCATAAACGTGTTTTTGAAGTAAGAAGTATGAACCCTGAAGCAATAGCCAAATATAAAAAAGAAATGGATAAACTTGTTGAAAAAAACGGTCCGCAAGTGCTGCATATAAATGAAACACCAATGAAAAATTTATCTTTTAGAGAAGGTGTTTCAAAAATTTGGTCTATTATGAAAAAAAATATGAAATATGGGCAATTCCCATTATAAAAATAAATGGACAGAATTTGCATTCTGTCCACGTATCTGGGCGTTAGAAGACTCGAACTTCTGACATCCTCCTTGTAAGGGAGGCGCTCTACCAACTGAGCTAAACGCCCTTTCGCAAAATTAATATTAACCAAAACAAAATTTATTGTCAACAACTTTTTAGAATTTATATTGCTGTTTAAACAAAAATGAGCAGTATAACCGGTTAAATATGGTTGTCAGCTTTTCTTATTCTGGTTGCAAAGTCATCTTCTCCGGCTTTTAAAGCTATATGAATTTTTTCAATAAATTCCGAAATATTTGAAGATATCTTATCAAATCCTTCAACAAGCTGGGCAGGAACTCCGTATTTTTCCAAATCGCCGTACGGCTTTCTTTCAAATCTTAATTTTTTCCCGCCTGATGTCATAAATACATCAACATTTCTGGCTTCCAATGCATTAATCAGTTTTAAATTATTTTTATTATTTAGAAAGCTGCTAACTCTCTTTACCGGTACAGTACCCTCAATACCAAATCCTTTAAAACTTAAGCTGTTGTTGTTTTTAATGTCCATTATATAGTTCTCCTTTTCATGTGTGTAAGAACATAAAACATCTGAAAAAAATTTTTTGCTAATAAATTATAAAAAATATAGAATTTAGGGTAAATATTTTCAGACAACTATTATTTTACAATATAAAATACTTGCAATAAATTTTTGTCTGAATTAGAATAGATTTGCAAACATTCCCGGATCGTCTAGTGGCAGGACTGAAGATTC
Organism: Candidatus Gastranaerophilales bacterium; assembly: GCA_944326655.1. Taxonomy (GTDB): domain Bacteria; phylum Cyanobacteriota; class Vampirovibrionia; order Gastranaerophilales; family Gastranaerophilaceae; genus Stercorousia. The sequence continues at coordinate 5,896 of CALVEX010000008.1, forward strand.
TGGCTCTTCCAACGGTGGTTCGAATCCATCTCCGGGAATTTTTTATTACAAAAATTGCTTAGCAAAAAATTTTTTTACATGTTTTCTGAATATTATGAATATAAATTATACAAACTCTCCGGCATTCAAAAGTACTTACACGGTTGACACAAGCAGTGCAACTTCTAAAAAGCAGATATTTATTCTCGGCGCAATGATGAATAATTTTTGGATTAATAATGCTCCGACAACTTTTAACAGAATTAGAAATTCAGGAGTTTACGGAAAAGTTGATATTAATGTCAAAGATTATAAAGATAAGGCTTTTGAATCTATTTTAAAATATAACGGAATATCTTACGAAAAAAAGAAAAATGGTCTTAGTTATATGGCATAATTAAACTCTTGAATAAGCATGGCGTTCAAGCATAACCATTAAAATCGAGATATCAGCCGGCTTGACACCGCCTATACGGGAGGCCTGGGCAAGAGTTTTGGGACGGATTTTTGATAACTTATCTCTTGTTTCCGATGAAATATGTTCTATTGATGAATAATCTATGTCATCAGGTATTTTAAATTTATCAAGTTTGGAAGCCTGTTCAACCTGAAATTCCTGACGTTTTAAATATCCGTCATATTTTACAAGAATTTCTACCTGCTCAAATACATCAAACGGAATGTTTAATTCTTTTGTATTTGCATCTATTTCTTTAATAACGTTATAATCTATGTTAGGCCGTTTAAGAAGTTCAGCAATCTTCATTCCGCGCTCCATGTGCTCACCATACCTTGAAAGCAGTGAATTAACTTCATCTGTAGCAGAAATTTTGGCTTCTTTAATCCTTGATAATTCTTTTTCAATTGCAGCCTGTTTATCAGTGAAAACCTTAAATTGACTATCATCAATAAGTCCGTATTTTCGTCCGATCGGAGTAAGTCTTGCATCAGCATTATCCTGACGGAGCAGCAGCCTGTATTCGGAGCGGGATGTAAGCATTCTGTAAGGATCTTGAATATCCTTTGTAACAAGATCATCAATTAAAGTTCCTATATAGGATGAACTTCTCGAAAGTTCAAGCATTTCAGAGTTATTAAGATAGCTGAAAGCATTTATACCGGCAATTAACCCTTGTGCTGCCGCTTCTTCATAACCGCTTGTGCCGTTGATTTGCCCGGCAAAGAAAAGTCCTTTTATATTTTTTGACATTAAAGAATGCGTTGTTTGCACAGCCGGAACGTAATCATACTCAACAGCATAGGCAGGCTTTATCACATGGGCTTTTTCAAGTCCGGGCAGAGTTCTGAGCATTTTAATCTGAACATCAGCAGGCAGACTGCTTGAAAATCCCTGAATGTACACTTCATATGTTCCTAATCCCTCAGGCTCAATAAATATATGATGGGACGGATTTTCACTAAATCTGACAACTTTATCCTCAATAGACGGGCAGTAACGCGGCCCGACGCCTTGTATCAGACCCTGATACATTGGAGATTTATCAAGATTTGCCTTTATGATTTCATGAGTTTGTTCATTAGTCCTTGTTAAATAGCAGGGATACTGGGGTCTAACCGGTCTATTTGGCTTAAAAGAATAAAAATGAAGGCTTTCATCTCCCGGCTGAATTGACATTTTTGAATAATCAATTGTCCGCTTGTCGACTCTTGGCGGGGTGCCGGTTTTCAATTTTTTAATATTAATACCGTTCCTAATCAGCGACTCCGAAAGTCCGTAAGCGGCTTTTTCACCTAACCTGCCTGCGCTGTATGATTTAAGACCGACAAAAATTTTACCGTTTAATGAAGTTCCTGTTGTTAAAATAATAGCACGAGCCGAATATTCAATACCGTATTCATCAACCGCACCGGTAACTTGTCCTTCGTTAACCAGCAAATCCGTAATACATGCCTGTCTTAGATAAATATTAGGATTATTTTCAATAATATTGCGCATATAATCCATATACTGTTTTTTATCCGATTGTGCACGTAATGCTCTGACAGCCGGTCCCTTTGAGGAATTAAGCATCTTCATCTGAATATAGGTAGCATCAGCAGCTTCTCCCATAACGCCGCCTAATGCATCTATTTCTCTTACCAAAGTAGATTTTGCCGGCCCGCCGATTGCAGGGTTACAAGGCATTAAGGCAATATGATCAACATCAAGAGTTGCAAGAAGAACTTTTGCCCCTAATCTTGCACACGAAATTGCAGCTTCGCATCCTGCGTGACCCGCTCCTACAACTATTATGTCGTATTTATTTCTGAGGTAATCCATATTGCATATTCCTAATCGTAATATTAATTATAGTACAAATAAAAAATAAATTAAAACGGACTTCTAAAAGTTTAAAAAGATAAAATTGACACCTTGTTTACGAGATAGTAAAATTAACTTATTATTAACAGGAGAGAATTATGAAAAATGAAATAAAAGCCGTTATATTAGCTGCCGGCAAAGGCACAAGAATGAAATCCAATACATCAAAAGTTTTGCACAAAATATTCGGGAAATCGGTTCTCGGATATGTTTTAGACAGTTCTAAAAATATAGTTAGCGAATCTTTTGTAATTGTAGGACACCACGCAAAAGAAGTTACGGCATTTGTTGAAAAAAATTACAGCTCTGCAAAAACAGTTTTGCAATCTCCGCAATTAGGGACAGGACATGCAGTATCAATGGCTTGTCCGTATCTGGAAAACTTTGACGGACAGGTAATAATTCTTAACGGAGATTTGCCGTTAATGACTGAAGAAAGTATCAAAAAATTTATTGAGTATCACAATTCAAAAAATTCAGACCTGACAATTATGAGTACTATACTTGATGATCCAGCAAATTACGGAAGAATTATCAGAGAGAAAGACGATTCTTTAAAATGTATAGTTGAAGCAAAAGATGCTTCTCCAGAAGAAATATCTGTTAAAGAAATTAATGTTGGAGTTTATTTACTTAACTGGG
>CALVEX010000009.1 GCA_944326655.1 Candidatus Gastranaerophilales bacterium
GCCTTATCTACATGATTTCTTACTGTTCCGTATGATATGCCTAATTTTACTGCTATTTGTTTATCGGAATACCCTAGTGCGACCAAAGACAATACTTTTTCTTCTCTTGGAGATAGTGACATTGTTATTAAACCCTTTTCATTTCAAATTTACTTTCAGCGTACTAAAAAATATTAAAATTTCATTCATAATAATTCCGTTCAAAAAAAAGAGGGCGGGTAATCCGCCCGGAGAGTAAGATAATTTTAAGGATTTGTTTTTAAGTCTTTATTTTCAGCCAGCCCGATTTTTAATGTTCTTAAATTCGAGTAGCATCTTTTTTTAACTCCAAACTCGTTATAATTTAGATAGAATCTTCCTGAACTTATCTTGTCATAATTAATTGGACGAATTTCATACAAAATAAAACTTTTCAATTTTTCAAAAAATAATTTAGCTTTTTTATTAACTTTCCTGACAATAGAAATATTATCACTATTATCAACCCTTGTAAGCTGCACAACGGTATGACCGCATACAGGACATTTGGCGAGATAATCAAGTTCACTCACAACAAAATCGTCCTGCGGCACAAGACGAAACGTTCTTGTCTTATGCAGAGCTCCGCAGCAGTGTATATAACCCATACTACTATCCCCGTAAGAGTGGTAAACAATTTTGCCGTCTTTGGGCGTGAACCTTAACCACATTTTCAGTATAACGTATTTTAAAAATTTGAAAAGTCCGTGATTATGCGGACATGAATTAATCTCCATGAAAACATGGATTAGCCCCCTATTGACAAACCTACAATAATAATAAATAATAAATATAAGAAGAATTTGAGGAGTTTAAATATGAAAAAAGATAAGAAGCTGAGAATCGCCCCCCCCCCGAAAGCCTGACAGGCAGAAGGTTAGAGATCAAGAGGACAGGAAGGCAGGCTGTTATCGGCGGGCAAAGCCCGCGTAAAGAAACATGTCATTGCGAGGGAGTGGAACGACCGTCGCAATCGCAAAACATCACCCTCCCCTTCACTTCCCCTCCCCTCAAGGGAGGGGACATGGAACGCTTTCCCTCCCCATGTAAAAATAAGTTTACCTTTTGCAGCAGTACGCTGCCGATACGAACTTATTCATTTAAACTCGTTTCACTCTTCACCCATCACTCTTCACTTAAAAAGAAAACTGCATTTACTTTGGCAGAAGGCGCTACGCGCATAGTCCTGCCAAACAGTCAACGTCGAGCCGCATTTACACTCGCAGAAGTCTTAATCACCCTCGGAATTATCGGTGTGGTTGCGGCGATGACTATCCCTTCTTTAATTACAAAATATAAAGCAGTAGTCCTCAAATCGGAATTAAATACTGCTTATTCATTAATAGGACAGGCAATAGAACATATGAGAGCAGATGGTATGCCGGTCAATCCCGCAGATTATCCAACTCCTAAAACATTTAAAAATAATTTTATCAACTACTTTGAAATTGCACTTGACTGCGGTTATGGAGAAAGCGGCAGCTCAATATGTATTTTAGATAATTACAATAACATCTATAAAGATTATTCACGACAAACCAGAATTTCTATGGGAGTCTTAAATGACGGACAATTCATTTTAAAAAACGGGATGCAAATTTTTATTGAAGATCCTACTTCTCCCAAATTATACATCACTGTTGATATAAATAGTGTCGGAAAAGGACCTAATGCCTGGGGGCATGATCTGTTTACATTCCAAATTATAAATGACGGAAAATTATTGCCAATGGGTGCAAAAGGAACAGATTATTACGACATGGAAGAAAACTATTGTTCAAAAACTACATCATCCAATAATAACGGGGTAGCCTGTACTGCAAAAGCCTTGTCAGAAAATGATTATTTTGAAAAGCTGCCGTAAATTTAATTTATTTTACGCACAGTTCACAGCACATCTGACAGGCGCCGAAAACTTTTGACGCTTTGAGATTTTTCCTAAAACACCTGTAATGCGGAAGATTAAACACCTCTTTCAACGGCATATCCTTAACATTCCCGATTTTTTGCGAAAGACAAGGGTAAACATCCCCCTGCGGATTTATCATCATATTGGAATACGGATACATACACGGCCTATAAATCTCTGATACAGGTTTGTCAGCCGGAGTATTAAAAAATTCTTCTATCTTTGCTAAAGGATCTTTTGAATATTCAAATTTCGGAGAAAATCTTATTTTAACTTTCGATTTTTTACCCAAACTTTCAAGTTCTTTATAAACTTCTTTAAAATGCTCCATATCAAAATATTTTTCAATAGGATAATTTGCATTAAATTCCGGAACAAAACTGTCAAACAAAACAGAATTTTGTTTCAAATTGTTATTTCTCAAAAAAGAAATTGAAAGGAAATTAAACTTTTTCTCATCGCACATTTTATAAAGTTTAACTAAATCGTCTAGATTATTTTCAAGAACAATTGTTTTAATATCAACCATCGGACGTTTTTTGCGGGAATTCATATTATCAAAATTATCCATAATTTTATCCCAGATACCGTCTTTTGCACGGTTTATGTCATGATTTTTACCGTAGCCGTCCAAAGATACGGACAAAAGCATCATTTTACTTTTTATAAATGCGTCAATAATTTCGTCATTAATTAAAATTCCGTTTGACACAACATTTAGCTTCCCAAAGGTTTTCTTAGACGTCTTCATCAAAATATCAATAAAATCTTTTCTTATTAATGGTTCGCCTCCAACAAGAGTCACAAAAGAATACCATGGAATTTGCTCTATAATTTTAAACCATTCTTCAGTAGACAGCTCGTCTTTTTTTCGATCGTCCCCGACATAACAGTAAGGACAGTGCAAATTACAACGATACGTCAATTCAAAAAAATACCGTAAAGGAATAGGAGCTAATCCGCTTCTGCTGTTATAAGCAGGAAGTGCATATAAATTTCTTCCGATATCAAACAAATTTGACAAATTCACCATACTAACCGCCGATTAAAATTAAGCTAACCCAAATAACCAAAATTCCGGAAATAATGCCGACAATTGACTGGTGCCAGTCGCCGTATTCTTTTGCCAGCGGTAAAAGAGTATCAAATGAAATATAAATCATTATACCGGCAACAGCAGCCATTAAAACACCTATCAACGCCTGCGGAAGGAATAATCCAAAAACAAACATACCAACAAGAGCCCCTATGGGTTCTGTTATTCCGGACAATGCAGCATAAAGCATTGCATATCTTTTTTTACCCGTCACATGATACATAGGCAGCGCAACGGAAATACCTTCGGGAATATTATGTATTGCAATTGCAATTCCCACAGAAAGTCCGAGTGTAACATTTTGCGTGGTAGTAAAAAATGTTGCCATACCTTCAGGAAAATTGTGAACACAAATTGCAATTGCAGTAAAAATTCCCGCACGTTTTATTTTATAATCTCTCCGCGAAGGCTCATCCGGATGCAAAACATCATCGGTATCGATATGATCCGGCAAAAAATAGTCAATTAAAATTGCAACAATTAATCCCATAATAAATCCTGCATACGCAAGCCACTGGGAAGTATTAGGGAAATTCACCGACAAGAGTTTCTCTGCCTCGGGAATCATATCCATAAAAGAAACAAAAATCATTACCCCTGCAGAAAAACCCAATCCGACAGAAAGCGCTTTCAAATTATCTTTTTTTACAATAAAAGCAATAGCTCCGCCGATTGCGGTAGACAAACCTGCAAAAAGGGTAATTAACATAGCGGGGACAAAATTTTGCGGTAAATTCATAATTCAACTATTTCCTTTCGGCAAAATTGTACCACAAAATAATCAAATAATTAAATTTGAACATCTTTCATCATATCAATCAAAGTACCTATTGTAGTTTCCATACTTACAAGGTCAGAAGTTCTTTGCTGCAAAAATGCATTAATTTTCGGCATCATCTCGATAGCAGTATCAAGTCTGGGGTTAGTTCCGGGCTGATACATACCTACATCAATCAAATCTTTGTTTTCTCTGTAAAGTGCCATTATTGCACGCAGCTTTCCGGCAGCCTCTCGGTGTTCAGGCGTAACAATAGATGACATAAGCCTTGAAATACTTCCCAGAACGTCAATCGCAGGGTAATGGTTCATTTCCGCGACTTTTCTTGATAGGAAAATGTGCCCGTCTACAATACCTCTTACAATATCAACGATTGGATCAGATATATCATCCCCTTCCATCAATACCGTATATAAAGCGGTAATTGAGCCTTTAGGACTGTTTCCAGCACGTTCAAGAACTTTTTGAAGCCATGAAAAAATAGATGGCGGATAACCTTTCATTGTAGGCGGTTCCCCAAGTGACAAGCCGACTTCACGTCCTGCCATAGCACAACGTGTAACAGTATCAGTCATTAAGAAAACCTTTTTTCCCTGATCTCTGAAATATTCACAAACCGCAGTTGCCGTAAGAAGTGCTTTTTGACGAATCAATGGAGGCTGAT
>CALVEX010000010.1 GCA_944326655.1 Candidatus Gastranaerophilales bacterium
GCAAAATGTCCGGTTTTCCGCAGGGTCTAACAACATAGAGATTCCGAAACACGGAGGTCAATCCGACGTTCGGAATGACAGTATGACTGTTTTTTGAATACATTTAGTGTAAACTGCGATATAAATCTCGAAAGAAGCATTAAGCAGTGTGGTTGAAATAAATAGTGAAACTTTTATTGAAATACGCTCAAAATTGGATTATATAACGTACTTGCTAAAATATGACAAAGATAACAATTAAACCTACAACAGTATCTGCGTTCCTAAAATAATCCTGTGGCTGTCTTCTGTATCTTCGTTGTCGCAAAATACGTAATTCAAAATTAACCTCAATGCCTGCCCTTTTATAAAATAATTCAATCCTACGGAATATTCCCGCCTTAAGTCATCCGATATATCCCTGTTCGGGTCAAACTGGTCATAACGGGCTAAAATATGCAGTTTTTGTGTGAGTCTGTAGGCTATAGTTGTATAAAAACCGGTTGCTTTATCTGTACTTCTGTAGGTTCCGTTGTAGCCGTCAGCGATTGCATATTCAAAGTTTGCCATAAACTTTTTATACCTGTAGCTTGCGTAAGCGCCTCCCACAGTGTAGCTTGTGTCGTTGTGCCCGGCATTCAAACCGCCCCCTAAAACAAGTGTCCCGTATTTTCCGTCAGTTTTGCCGAGAGGTTTAAAGTTTACCCAGCCTGTAAATTCCGCTCCCGGGAAAAATTCTTTGAAAAATCTGTCCGAACTGTTTAGCGCAAGGCTGTAGTCAATTAAATCATAATCTCCGACGACCCTTACCCCGAGCGCCCTTGTGTTGCCGAATGTCCTTGAAATTTGCGACCGCATTGCAAAAGGAAGAACATAAGACCCCATACCGCCTTCAAATCCGACCTGATTTCGGGAATTCCCGACAATAATTTTATGGTGAGGAATGCGCGTATTCATTATGTAAGCGTCTGTAACAAGCCCTTGAAGGTATGTTCTGTTTTCTCCTGGACGGAAATTAAACTGAAGTTTAAAATCGGTATTTTTATCCTTAAAATCCCCGACAACACCGGCTTCCATAAATCCGAAGCCGTAGTCGGTGTCGTAATCGCTTCCTTCAAAGTCAAATCCGAAATTTCCCTGATAAGCCCCGTAAAATTGTACTCTGTCAATCGGCCCTTTTTTATATTTAAATGTCAATTCGTCCTGCAAAAGAAATGACGGAATTGATGTGCGTTCCAGCTTTTTTTTGTAAATTCTTCCGAATAAAGATTCTTCCTCAAACTTAAAAGGATGATCAAAATCCTTGTCCGTATCAAAAAGATGGTCAAACATTGAAAATTCCGTATCAACGTTATCGCGGACAACATCTTTTTGCACCCAGTCCTCCTGTTTTTTAGGTTTTGCGGCGGATGTATTTTCACCTTCTGTTTTTGTAACGTCAAGATGAATGACTTCCTGCGTAGTGTCGGGTTTAACTTTTGCATTTTTGGATTTTCCCAAGGCAAAGACCGGAGGGGCAGATAAAAGCAGAAAATATATTAAAGCTATCCTTAAAAAATAGTTCACAAATATTAATGTATCACAAAATATATGCAAAAAAAAATTTTTTTAGTGTATATTAATTATTATGACAGGTGTAACAAAAAAAAATGAACAAAATTAGCGAAAATAAATATACAAAAATAAAAGTTAAAGCCCCGATTGTAGAAGCCCTGAAACAAGCTTATGAAACTCCGTCTTATCAGTTTCATATTCCCGGACATACAAGAGGGAACGGATCTTTGCCCGAGTTTAAAAAACTGATAGGTAAAAAAGCTTTATGCGTTGATACAACTGACGAGTTTGACGGCCTTGGGACGCTTCATCCCGCAACAGGCCCGATAAAAGAAGCCCAGGAACTGGCTGCACAGGCTTTCGGCGCTAAAAAAACTTTCTTTCTTATTAACGGGTCTACGGCCGGCAACCTTGCGCTTGCCATGGCTTTAACCCAAAAAGGCAAAAAAATTATCACTAACCGCAACTGCCACCGCTCAATTCTTACAGGTATGATAATTTCAGGAGCCGAACCCTTATGGCTTATTCCTAAAAAATTTGATGAATGGGGGATATGGGGCAATGTTACACCGGAATCCGTAGAAGAAATGCTTGTCAAAAATCCTGACGCCGGTATGGTCTGGATTACAAACCCGACTTATGAAGGGGTTGTGTCGGATATAAAATCAATCGCACAAATCTGTAAAAACCACAATGTTCCGCTGCTTGTTGATGAAGCACACGCGTGTTTGTGGAATTTTAACAGCCATCTTCCGACATCTGCTTTAAAATTAGGCGCTGATGCGGTTGTTCATTCGCTTCATAAAACAGGCGGGAGTATGAGCCAGAGTTCAATGCTTCATATTGCCGAAAATTCAATGATTGATGCTGACGCTGTTGAAAAGGCTTTAAAATTATTACATACAACAAGCCCTTCTTTAATGCTTCTTGCAAGTCTTGATGCCGCACGTGCAAATTTAGACAGCCAAAGAGGCAGAAAACAGCTTGAAAGGGCTGTTCAAAATGCAAAATATCTTAGACGCGAAATTGATAAACTTGAACATATTCATCACCTTCAGCCTGATTTCGGCTACAAAACAGATATTACAAAAGTATTTATACGCGATGACAGATTATCGGGCAAACGTCTTGAATCTATTCTGGAAATTGATTTTAATATAGAAGTTGAAAGCGCATCAGACGCAGGGCTTTTAATTCTTTCAAACATCGGCAACACAAGAGCCGATATGCAGTATCTTGTAAAATGCTTGCAACAGATTGACAAAACAAACTACACGGATATCTGCTATCTTGAAAAGAAAAAACATATGCCTATGCTTACTCCGGTTATTAAAATGACTTTGAGAGAAGCTTTTTATTCGCATAAAGAAGTTATACCAAAAGAACACGCTGTCGGAAGAATTGCGGCCGAAGTAATCGCTGAATGTCCTCCGGGCATTGCGGTTCTGCTCCCCGGAGAGCTGATAACCGAAGAACATCTGCCTTACCTTGTGGATTATGAAACTATTGAAGTAATAAAATAAACAAGGGCGGAAAAGTTTATGAAAAAACGGGTTTTAATTGTTGATGATTCATCTAAATGGGTTTTATACCATAAAGATGCGGTAAGAGAGATTTTTAAAGATGATGTTGAAATTGATACGGCATTATCAGCCCGGGAAGGGGTGGAAAAAATTACATCATCCGTTGATAAACCTTATGATTTTATTTTGACGGATATGCAGATGGAGCCTGATTACCTTCCGCTTTATGCCGGTGAATGGTTTATAAAACAGATAAAATTTTTTAACGAATACAAAGATTCAAAAATTATAATCATATCTGCAACAAGTAACATAAGGCAGGTTGCACAAAATTATTCCGTTGATTATATTCCCAAATACAGATGTAATGATTTACAGGAATATTGTAACAAATTGTTAAATTCTTAGTTAAATCTTTAAAGTTTTTCCGAAAAGTTTCCGATACATAAATTGTTGAAAGGTTAGGACAAAAACCTGTAGTTACATTATTTGAAATGAAAAGGAGAACGACAATATGTACGGATATATATCTTGGCCCGGAGTATATAGTTTTAAAGAAGAAATCGGAATGTTTATGGAGTACCTCCGTGAACAGATTGATGAAGTTATGGAAAAGATTGAAGAGACAGAAGATGCAATTGCAAAATAGCAGCTGCACAGCATAGAAGTGGATTAGGATTTGTAAAGCCGGTAATTTATACCGGCTTTTTGTTTAAATTTTGTTAAATACCAGCTGATTGTTATCAAGCTCGGCTTTGATTTTATCACCTTTTTTAAATTCGCCTTCAAGGATTTTCATGGAAAGCGGAATTTCAACAAGCTGTCTTATAACACGCTTCAGAGGTCTTGCGCCAAACAGAGGCTCGTAACCTTCATCGGCAAGATAGTCTTTTGCTTCATCCGACAGTTCAAGTTCAATATCCTGCTCAAGCAGACGGTTTTTAAGCGAATTTGTCTGAATATCGACAATACTTTTTAACTCGTCCAGAGTAAGCGCTTTAAACATTATTATTTCATCAATACGGTTTAAAAATTCGGGTTTAAATTTTTGTCTTAATGCCTTGTTCAGTTCATTTTTTTTCTCATTTTCGGGAATATTTTCATCAAGTATGATTTCGCTTCCGAGGTTGCTTGTCATAATTATTACCGTATTTTTAAAATCAATTAACCTTCCCTGCCCGTCTGTCAGACGTCCGTCATCAAACATTTGAAGCATAAGGTTAAATACGTCCGGGTGTGCTTTTTCAACTTCATCAAATAAGACAACGGAATAAGGTTTGCGTCTGACGGCTTCTGTAAGCTGTCCGCCTTCTTCATATCCTATGTAACCTGCTGTTGCACCGACAAGTCTTGATATTGAAGCTTTTTCCATAAATTCGGACATATCAATACGTACAAGTGCATCCTCATCGTTAAACAAAATATAGGCAAGAGTTTTTCCAAGCTCGGTTTTCCCGACCCCCGTAGGCCCTAAGAAAAGAAATGTTCCTATCGGACGTTTGGGGTCGCGCAGGCCGGAACGCGACAGGCGTATTGCATTTGCAATTTTTGTGACAGCTTCGTCCTGCCCCACAACACGTTTGTGCATAACTTCTTCCATTCCGATTAATTTTTTGGATTCGTCTTCCATAAGGCGGTTAACCGGAATTCCTGTCCATTTTGCGACAATTGAAGCGATATCGTCTTCGTCAACTTCTTCTTTTATAAGCCGTTTTTTACCGGCTTGTGCCTGGATTTGTGCAAGTTTCTTTTCCATATCCAGCATCTGGCTGTATTTTACCTCTAAAGATGCGGTCATGGACGGATTTTTTTTATTCATTTCAATTTGGGATTTTAACTTTTCTATGTTGCGTTTTACTGTGGCCGCTGAATCTATTATTTTTTTCTCATTAAGCCATTGTTCTTTTAACTTGTTTATTTTGTCTTCAATATCCGTAATTTTTTTAGTTAACTTTTCGGCTTTTTTTAATGCCTCCTGCGAGCCGTCTTTTTCAAGAGCTTTTTTATTCATTTCAAGCTGCATTTTCTGACGGATGAATACATCAATTTCTTCCGGCATTGTATCAATTTCTATTCTGAGCGCGGATGCTGCTTCATCCAGAAGGTCAATTGCTTTATCCGGAAGATGTCTGTCCGCAATGTATCTGTGAGAAAGTTTTACGGCCGCAACTATTGCGCTGTCCATGATTTTTATTCCGTGGTAGCCTTCATATTTATCTTTCAGACCTCTCAGAATGCTTATTGCTGTTTCAACAGAAGGTTCATCCGCTAATACAGGCTGGAAACGGCGTTCCATTGCTTTATCTTTTTCAATATACTGTCTGTATTCATCAATTGTTGTTGCTCCGATTACTCTTATTCCGCCTCTTGCAAGCATCGGTTTTAAAAGGTTTCCGGCATCGGCTCCGCCTTCTGACGAGCCGGCGCCCATAATCGTGTGTATTTCGTCTATGAAAAGAATTAAATCGGCAGATTTTTCCTCAATAGCTTTAAGCACGGATTTTAATCTTTCCTCAAACTCTCCTCTGTATGAGGCGCCTGCAAGCATTGCACCTAAATCAAGCGCAAGAATTTTGTCATTTTTAAGGCTTTCCGGAACATCTCCCGATACAATACGCTGGGCAAGCCCTTCTATAATAGCGGTTTTGCCGACACCGGGCTCGCCGATTATTACGGGATTGTTTTTGGAGCGTCTGTTTAAAATTTGTATTGTTCGGCGTATTTCTTCGTCTCTTCCTATTACAGGGTCAAGTTTGTTTTGTTTTGCACATTCTGTTAAGTCTGTTGTATATTTTTCCAATGCGTCATTTTTTTTGCTGTTTTTAATGTCCGGTTTTATGGAATTTGCGGATGAAGAAATGGGTTTTACTGAGTCTTCCGATTTTTGTGCGTCGGTGGTTATTGTCTCTTCTACGTTAGTAATATTGTTGACTTCCTCAGTCATTTTTTCGTATAGCTCAAGCCTGTTTATTCCGCTTTGTTCCCACAAAAAATTCAATGTTTTGTTGTCAATCCTGAACAATGCCAGAAAAAGATGTTCAATGCTTATCTGCTCATCATGACGTTTTTCTGCCTCATCGCTTGCAACATTCATCATTGCAATTGTTTCTGCGGAAAACCTTACATCCGAAAATCTTCCGCGGGCGTAATAGGAACGTTTTGAGAGGTAATTGTTTAATCTGTCAACAATTTGCGGATTATCCGCTCCGACACGTTCAAGCAAAATTTTAGGCAGTTCGTTTTGGTCAAGCATTAAAGCAAGCATTATATGTTCGGGGGCAAGTTCAGCAAAATTTCTTGCAACAACAATAGACTTGGCTGATTTAATTATTGCCTGTACGTGGTCAGTTAAAAGCATTTCAAAATCCTCTCTCATACGTGATTATTGCTGGTATTACAATATTTACAATTATACAATTGCAAAAACATAAAATCAAAAATGTTTCAATAAATTAAAATGAAAAAGTAAACAGTTCTCTTATTTCGACACCGAGAGCATCCGCAATTGCGATTAGTTTTTCCAGAGTGGGATTTGCTTCTCCTCTTTCAATCTGCCCCATATAGATTTCGCTTATGTCAATCTTTTCAGCAAATTTTTCCTGTGAATAACGTTTACATTTTCTTAAATATGCGATTTTAGCGCCGAGTTTTTTATAAGCGTTTTTATTCATCATAATTAATTTATTATAAAGTCTTGACTAAACAATTACTAAATGATACTAATATGGTTATATATATTATCAGTATATTTTTTTATGTAAGAGGATAATAAATAATGGCTTATAATAAATATATCAAGTTTAATGATATAGAAAAGAAAATTATAGAACAGTTAAAATACGGCTATAGCAATGCTAAAATCGGGGAAATTTTACATTTTAGCAGGCATACGATTAAGTATCACGTATCCTCAATAATATGCAAAACCGGTGCGGCTAACAGAATAAATGCTGTATATCTTCTTTCGGCAGGCGGTTATTTCAAAGAGATTGGATAAGTTTTTTTGCTATATTTACCGCTTCGGCAAATGCATATTCATTTCTTAAAAAGTCTTCTCTTTCTATGTATCTTTGAACAATTTTTCTGGCAAAGCTTCCTATGGCAATTCCATGGTAGTTTATGTCACACATTTTTGCAAGTTCTGCGGTTTTGGAATTGGTTCCGCCCGAAAGCATTATATAAACAGGAAGTTTTGCATTCTGTACAATTTCCGCCGTAGCTACGGCCTGCAAGGTTGTTTTGTAATCGTCTTTGCCGCCGCTCATCGGAAAACCGTCAGCCTGAACTATTGTGGAATAAGCCGGACGTTTGGCTGTCATATTTTTGATAAGTTCAAGCATTTTTTCTTCGCTCAAATGACCTCTGGCAGTACAAATACTCAACATTCCGTCATAAATTTTATTTATATCATTCCATTTGTCTATAGCGTCATCAATATTTTCCCCCATAGCATGCAGTTCTATACAATCAATTCCTTTTTCAATTAAGGGAGGTAAAATTTCGTTCAAATCTCCGGCTTCTTCTTTGAAAGATATTGCACCGTGCCTGCAAACAGAATAACATTTTCCGCATCCGATGCAGCGGGCTGCGAGCACTTTACAGTGTCTGATGGTTTTTTGCGGGCAGATTTCTTCGCACTTGTGACAGCCGGCGCATTTTTCGTAATCTATTTGAGCTTTCCTGACATGCGGATCCCCTTTACTCCCGACACTTACGCATAAATAACCTTCTCTGTCCCCCAAACCGCGTTTTGCGGTATCTATAATTTCAGGCTTCGCGGATAAATCAAAGAATTTACATCCGGCAGCAGAGTAAAGCGCAACAAGTTTTTCAACCTCCAAGGCATCTTCGTTTCCCGCCCCGCACACCAATTTAAAACATTTACGGCTGTCAAGAAGGTCTTTCAACATCTAGTACACCATATTGTTATAAATTATTTCCGAAGCTTTTACGATAAATTCTTTTCCGAGCGGTGAATTGTGCGGACGGTTTGCAAAGATTACAACAATATATTTTTTACCGTTCGGCGCATAAACAATTCCGGCATCCCCGAGCATTTTGCCGATATCTCCCGTTTTATGAAGGAAAGTTGCATCGGCCGGCAAACCTGCCGCAATAAGCCTGTTGTTATGAACATGTCCCATATAATCAAATATTTTTTCGCGGGATGATGTACTTAAGAATTTCGGATTATCGATGTTATAAAGAATTGTTGCCATATCGCGTGCGGTAGAATGATTTGTTCCGCCCAAATCAGGAAGCCATGTCTGCACGTAAGTATGCTTAAGCCCCCACTCCCTGATTCCGGAATTGATATCCGTCATAGAACCCAGACGAGCCATAAGCATATTTGTTGCGGAATTGTCGGATTCCGTTATCATCATTCTTGCAAGAGTGTCAATTGTATATTTTGAATTTGCAGCTTTAAATTGAAGACTTCCGGAACCTTCCGTCCTGTAATATTCAGTTAAAGGCATTTCATCATAAATTGTGAGCTGGTTTTTCTCAATTGAGCGGAAAAGCTGTACAAGTACAGGAAGTTTTATAATACTTGCCGTTGCAAAGATTTCATCAGCATTAATGTCAGCGTAATTCCCTGTTTCATAATCCCAAACATAAACAGACGGATGAATTGAAGGGTACATTGACGCAAGATTTTTTAATTGATTTTCAAGTCCTGTGAGTTGCGACCCCTCAACAAGCGGAGTCATTGCAGGTTTTTTAACTTCTGCCCCTTCTAAAGATCTTTCGCCCAAAAACCAATGATTTGCAAGATAATTTGATGTCGGGAAAAGGATTTGGCGGAAATCTGCTTTAACTTCCTTATACGGTGTCGGATTAAGCATAAATTTTGTAACTTTATTAAATCCGTATGGAAGCACCGACAATCCGAGCAGTGCAACAACTGCTACAGAAACAATTCTATGGATAAAATAGTTTCGTTCGATTTTCTTTTTATCTGCCTGACGCCTTATATAAACAGGCCGTTTAGCCGAAGTAGTATGTCTCGGTGTTTCCCGGCGCGGGTAAGTGTATTCCGTATAGCGGCTGTTGTTATTCTGTCTTGCTAATTCCGGCATAGATAATTTAATTCCTCCCCAAAGGATTTTCTCCTGTAATAGTTATTTTACTTCACATAAATTTAAATGGCAAGTCAGTTTACATTTTTTTAAGATATAATATTGGAGGATAGGAAGATAGGAGGGTAAGCTGTTTATGACAGAAGATTGTATATTTTGCAAGATAATTAAAGGTGATTTTAATACTGAATTCGTGTACGAAAATGAGTATGTAGTTGTATTTAAGGATATTAATCCTAAAGCTCCCGTACATCTTCTTGTAGTTCCAAGGATACATATAGCCTCTTTAAATGAACTTGAGGACAAGAATCTTATGGGTGAATTACTGATGGCCGTTAAAGAAACAACTAAAAAAATCTGTTTAAAATCATATAAAACTTTGATCAATACCGGTAAAGAAGCTGGTCAGGAAGTTTTCCACCTTCATCTCCACATTATGGGTGAATAATATTTTTATCTTAATTATCCATTGGCATACAGAGCAGTTATGCGATTCTTCGCCCGTCATTCAGAGGGCATAGCCCGAAGAATCTCATATCTTTGGTTCAGAATGACAATTTATTTAGTTGTTTGTACATTTTACAGATAATCATTTTTAGACAAGTAGATTGGGGTTTCTTGAACTGTCCCCCTAAAAACGTAATCGGTCAGTAGGACAGATTTCGCATATAATAAAAAAAAGGAGGAACAATGAGAAAACAAAAAAGCGTGCAATACCGTAAGCTGTATTGAGTGGAGCGGCTACGCTTTTATATAATAGAGCAGTTTGCATAAAGCAAAACAGATGCGAGGGATAAGTCTTAAGATTCTGCGGAAAACCGGACATTTTGCACAAAATCATAGATTTTGGCAAAAGCAGTCAACCAAGTTCAGAATGACGTCCCCGAGTGCATTAGCCGAACAAAGCGATATTTATATTTTGGTAAATTTTTCTAATAAACATGAAAAGCGGCTTATGCAATACCGTAAGCTGTATTGGGTGGAGCGGCCACGCTCCTATTGTACTTGCATTTCTTTTTCAAAGCCAAACAGCGAGCTGACCGATTCATCATCATGAATTCTTGCTATTGCTGCACCCAAAAGCGGAGCAACAGAAAGCTGCTTAATATTCGGAGGCATTTTGTCCATATCCAGAGGAATAGTATTTGTTACAATACACTCTTTAATCGGCGCATTTGCAAGTCTTTCGATTGCCGGTCCGGAAAATACAGGATGAACCGCACAAACATATATGTCTTTAGCACCTTCTTTTTTCAAAAGTTTTGATGCTTCACATATAGTTCCTGCCGTATCTATCATGTCATCAAACATAACGCATATTTTATCTTTAACCTCGCCGATTACATGAGATGCAATGGCTTCGTTATGTTTATCACGGCGTTTATCAATAATTGCCAGAGGACATCCGATTGCTTTGGCAAAATGTCTTGTTCTTTGAACTCCGCCTGTATCAGGGCTCACCGCAACCATATCGTCGGGGTTAATATTTAAATTCTTTATGTAATTTGTTAAAATTGATGTTG
Organism: Candidatus Gastranaerophilales bacterium; assembly: GCA_944326655.1. GTDB lineage: Bacteria > Cyanobacteriota > Vampirovibrionia > Gastranaerophilales > Gastranaerophilaceae > Stercorousia. The sequence goes on from CALVEX010000010.1 coordinate 10,660, forward strand.
CAAAAATATGGTCAACAAGAATATTAAAAAATCCCTGAATTTGGCCTGTATGTAAATCCATTGCAAGAATTCTGTCAGCACCAGCTGTTGTAAGCAAGTCTGCCACAAGTTTCGCAGTAATTGCTTCACGGCCTGAAGTTTTTCTGTCCTGCCTTGCATAACCGTAGTAAGGAATTACTGCTGTAATTGTCTTTGCACTGGCTCTTTTGAAGGCATCAATTATAATCAAAAGTTCCATTAAATTTTCGTTAACAGGATTACACAAAGGCTGAATTATAAAAACATCATCCCCTCTTACACTTTCCTGAACCTGAACATAGATTTCACCGTCTGCGAAATTTTTTACAATCATAGGTCCTATTGTTGTGCCTAAATAATCGGCAATTTCCTGCGCAAGTTTTTGATTAGAACGGCCGGCAAACAATTTTATATCATGCGTCGGATTAATAGTACGTTCTAACCGCGGGAATGTCATTTCTGCAACCATCATAATTCCTTTCAAATTTTAATGCATTATTATTATATTATTTTAAGAGGCTAACCTCAATCTTTTTTTAAGTAATATTACCAAAACATGAAAAAAATTTTTTTTGTCATTCTTTTTCCCAACAGACTTCAACAAGACATAAATCTTCATTTGTGTCGGCATTTTTTATTGAATGCAGAGTTGTAAAATCATTCAGAAACTCTATTTGAGAGACCACTTTCCCTCCGAATTTTATTTCTTTTTTAAATTGGATATCAAGGGTTTTTATTTTATTTGAACTTCTGAAATCAAAATTTAAAGGTTCAAGCGCCCAGATTATATAATTTCCGTTGTTTGCATGCGAATTGACATCTATGTCTTCATAACGCACCTCAAAACTTTTTTCAATATCAATTCTTTCAACCGGTTTCAGTTTTTTAAAAACCAAATCATTATCTTTTTTCTGATAAAGCGGCATGTATTCGTTGTTAAGTGCAGGCTGTACCGGCACAAGTGCTTTAGTTGTCATATCAACCACAGCCCAGATACTTGCTATTTTCCCCAAAAGTTTTTCACCTTCACAAATATAAAAATCACGATGAGCAAAAAGTTTCTGGCATCCGCGCGGTTCTGTTTTTAATGTTAAATCATATACAGACACCGGGTAATCATCAAATTCCATTCTGTATTTGAGAAGAAACCAACCGAGGTTTTTAGGTGTTATATATGAATAGCCGAACCCTAAACTTTCAGCGTTCGCGCTTGCCAGATCCTGTAAAAAATTTAAAAGAGAGGACGGTTTTAATGCAAGTTTATAATCCATCTCGGAATATTTAACCTTGATTTGTTCTTCAAAAATCATGAAACCATTGTAGCATATTGTGTTTATCTGTCAATCAATGTAAAATCGGACGGCAGGTCATCTTCAACCATTTTCATTAATTTATATGGTTTAATATTTAAAGCCTCTGCAAGTTTAAAAAATGTAGTAAACTGCGGGTCTTTTAACGCACGTTCGACAGTGCTGATAATAGAAGTGGAAATATCATTTTCACTTGCAAGCATAAATTGGCTCTGTCTGCCTCTTAATTTTTTGATAATCTTTGCAAGCGAATTTAAAATCTGTTGTTTTCTATCATAAATTTGCATTTTTCTATTTTATATGTATAGTTAAATTATCGCCTTCGCGAACGTGATAATACCCGGAGTTAAAATGGCTGATATAAAAAAGACAATTCTTCTTGACCTCGATGGGGTTATAAATACTTACAGCAGTAATTATAACCCCGATTATATTCCTCCGCTGCGTGAAGGGGCACGTCAATTTGTGGAAAAACTTTCCCGAAAATATAAAATAAAACTCTTTACAACTCGTAATAAAATGCTTGCTTCTATCTGGCTGCTTGAAAATAATCTCAATGAATTTATCAGCGGGGTTACAAATACTAAAGAGCTATGCTGGCTGTTGATTGATGATAGATGTATCTGTTTTAACGGAAATTATAATGAACTTTTTGAGGATATTGAAAACTTTGAAGTCTGGCATAAAAAGTAACATGATTATCACTTGACGTATAGAAAATAAATTTGTCATTCTGAGCCTAACATATGAGATTTTTCGGGCTCTGTCCTCAGAATGACAGTTAGGCGAAGAATCGCATTATTATTCTGTATGACAAATGATAATTACGAAAAATAATTTCATAGATTGTTAAATTTTGGTTAAAAAAACAGGATTTCTTTCAAATCGGGTAAATAATATAAATGTAATTGACAGTAAGTTATTTGAAAGGAAGTGTTAAATATGAAATTTTTAGTCAGAAAAGCTCCGGAAAACTTTATAAGAACAGTAAATGATGAAATCAGTTCTATATTAAACAGACATTTTGACAGCTATTTTCCGGAAGCAGCTTATTGGGAAGAAATGGACAAATATTCAATGCCTGTTGAAATATCTGATAAAGGACGTGATTATGAGGTCAAAGCAGAACTTCCGGGTGTAAAAAAAGAAGATTTGGATATCAACATTGACAAAAATTACATAGTAATTAATGCTAAAAAAGAGGAAGAAGAGAAAGTTGATGAAAAATCTTATAAGAAATCCGAATTCAGATACGGGGAATTTTCAAGAACAGTCTACTTCCCAGAAGAAATAGATGTTGACAAAACGGAAGCCAAACTTGAACACGGTGTGTTGAAAGTTCATGCACCTAAAAAGTATAGCGATAAAGACGCTAAAAAGAAATTGACAGTAAAATAATTTTACTGAGATAAATAAAAAAGGAACGGATAATAATCCGTTCCTTTTTTGTAAACAAATGCTTGATTTTAAAAAATGTTCATGCTACATTTAATTTTGCTGACATTGCGGTCAGCCGGTGCAGGTGGTTAGAGCACTGTGCCGAACGAGACAACTGAGTGTTGTCGAGTGAGAGGCCTGATAAGGGTCACGCAAGATAACAAAGCTTGATTTGAAAATTTAATATATTACAATTGAAATAATGGTTGCGGGCTGCTAGCTCAGGTGGTTAGAGCGCACCCCTGATAAGGGTGAGGTCGGTGGTTCGAGTCCACTGCGGCCCACCATTTCAAACAAATAGAACCATTGAAAATAGCACCTTGGGGTGCTTTTTTAGTGTTTTGGGGAAATTGTTGGGCGGAAAAATTATTTGTTAATATACTACAGACTTTTTTTCGGCATAGTCGCCAGGGGTATTTTCTTTTAAGGTACAACATATTCAACTGTTATGTACCAGAGGTTACTGTTTTCTTTTTTCTCTTTGCTTACAATTCTGAATTCAGAATTTCTTGGGAACAACATTTCTGCTTGTTTGGTTATGTCAATGCCGTTAGAAACTCTTGCGCCTTTAGGAACATTAATTGTCATTAATATTTCAGGTGTGCCACTATCCCAGCTGCCATTACAAGATTGTGCAGCGCCTTTATAGAAAGATGAATAAGAATATCCTTTGTCAGTAAATGTATCTCCGATTTTTGAATCTACAAGTTTGTTTATAAAGTTTATACTGCCATCCTCTGAACTTCCGCAAACAGATCTATATACAACTTCTTCTCTTTCAAGAGGCGGTACAGTTAGGAATCCTTCATCTAGAATAGCAGTAAGAGTGTTTGTTCTGCCGCTTCCGTATCTTAGAATACCGTTAACTTCATATGCATGATGGTGTTCCAATACATAGCCACCGTCTGTAGTAAATTTCCCTTTTGCAATAAATTCAAGAGTATCTGAATCAAAGAGTGCAAGCTCCTGTTCGTCAAATTTTATATTTCTTGCTTTTAATTGTTTTACTGCTTCGTCATAAAAATAACGTTCATCAGGTGTCATTGTTAATAACTTTCGTTTAAAACGTAAATCGCTTATTTTTTCGGGCTCAGGTAACATCCATTTGAGGAAATATTCATCGTCTTTAGCCATTCTTCTCTCCATATTCAGTGTAAATATATAACTACTCCCATACTCTGTGTAAACATCTGTGCCTATGAGTTTTAATCTTTCTTCGTATGGAGGAAGATTGTTTCTGTTTTCTTCATAAAATTTTTCTAATTCGGCTTTTATTTCTTTATCAATTTGTTCAATTTTTTTCTTGCGGGCTTCAAGGGCGGGGCGTTCCTTTATTTCAAGCTCTTTTAACCACCAATCAGAATATTCCCTTTCTTTTTTCAAATGTTCCCCTCTAAGCCACTGTTCATTATTATAATTACTTATTTCGATTGCTTCTTTTTGTTTTTTTAATTCATTTGCTTCGTCTTCAAAATATTTTTTTGCACCTGCAATTCCTTCTATTTCTTCTTTTTGCTTTTTGTTTTTATATTTGATATTGTCAGCTTGTTTAAGGAACTCTTCACTTGTTAAATTTTCATTATTTTCTAATAATTCTTTTAATTTTGATTGATCATCTTTAACAAGATTTATGTTTTCAGTTATGTTAATGCATTCAGTATTGCCATTTTTTGTTATGGTAACATAGTTGTTACCGTCTGTATGTTTTGTGTATAACTTAGAATAGATCTCTTGTTTATCTTTGATCTTCTTAGATGATTGAAGAATGCCATTTTGATACTTCATTACAATTTGGCTGCCGTCTTTTGTTGTATGTGTTAGTTCGCCTGTAAAAGGGGTTCCGTTATTAAGCAACGCCTTGCCTTTATCAAACTTACCTTTTGTTTTAAAAGACCCAATTGTTTCTTCTATAGCTGATTTTTTAGGTTTTATTTTGCCTTTAGTAAAATAATATAGTCCTGCTCCAAGCAAAACTACTACAGCTGATACTAAAGCAATATTTCTATTGGAAGTTTTTTTCTTTTTTATTGTTTAGCGTAATAGTATCAGTTTGTGGAATTTTTTTTTGTTTGCAAAGAACTTTGAGATTTAAAGTTTACATTGGGGTAATTATATAGCTGATTTTGATTAATAATTATCATAAACCAATATATTATCCTATCCTAACTTCTACTTATGTATATAAAAGTAATCTAAAAGTTTAAATTTGCGTATTTGTTACAAAATATTAATGTTTGATAGATTCTTTATTAAGTTTCATAAAAAATGATAGCAAATAGGTCGGGTATTAACCCGACTGAAACTATTATCTCAAATTTTACTGATTTTGTAGAATACGGCTTAAATGCGGTAATAATAAGAATTATAAGCAAAAACAAAAATTTTCAAAAATTCCACAAAAATATTCACTAATATTTTTTAGAATTTTCATTGACTCAAAATCTACACTACGCCACGCTTTTACAATTTGGAGGTTTCAAGCTGTACGTCAACCTCCAGGTACATAGAGCAGGATGCAAATTCTGTCCATTTATTTTTTAACAAGTTTTATTGACTATCTAAATGTCGTAAACCATTCTTTAAAAAAAATATTACTTTGAAAATCAGTCTTTAAAACCGGTATGTTGTCAGGTAACATCTAATCCAAAAACTTCCATTTTGAATATATTGACAAAACCATACAATTTTTTATAGTATACTTTCGTAAGGTAATTACTAAAAGATACTATAGGTGAATTTATGGAGTTAAAAGACCTTCCTAAATGTCCGGTTGAAACAACATTAAAACTTATCGGTGATAAATGGAAAATCCTTATTATACGCGATTTGCTCAACGGTACAAAGCGTTTCAACGAATTAAAAAATGTATGTTCCGGAATCTCCCAAAAAGTTTTGACAACAAACCTCCGCGCAATGGAAGAAGACGGTCTTGTTGGAAGAAAAGTTTATGCCGAAGTACCGCCAAAAGTTGAATACACTCTCACTGACGTCGGCTACAGCCTTGCACCTATACTAAACGCTATGGCAAGCTGGGGAACAGATTATAAAATTTTTCTGGAACTTTTACAAAAAAGAAGTTAATATATTATCATAATTAACCCTGTAGGGGAATTTATTATTTTACTTTAAATTCTATATAATACTTTACATAAAATAGCAAAATTTATTTTATCATGTATTATGTATGTAGGAGAACATTTTAAGATGAAATTATTAACAGCAATTCAAAAGGCCATACCTGAACAAAACAGCAAAACCTTTGACAGCGCACATCTAAAGCTTCTTTATTCAAATCTGCACCCTGAAACAAGAGAAGAAGTTGTTTACAGAAGAAACGGGAAATCCGTGGACAAAATTATCGAATTTGATGTCAACACAAATTCCAAAATTAAAACTACGCATTATGATTACTTTAATGACAAAAAAATTCGCTCTGTTGATGAATTTGACCGCAAAACCGGCAAAAAACTAAGAACCATAAATTATGTTCTATATAAGTCAATTGACGAATTTGATCCTGAAACAGGGAAAAAGTTACGTACAATTAATTTTAATGTAAAAGATGAGACAAAAATTTCATCTATTCAGGAATACGACTCCGAAACAGGGAAAATCACAACTATCTCAATATACAAACGCGACGGCAGAACCGTTAGTATTATCAAAAAGATTGACCCTGTTACAGAAAAAGTATCAAACTGGGTTAACAATACCAATACCAGTTTTAAACCCATAGAACCTGCAAAACCTTCTATGCCTACAAGAAGCTACGATAATATAAAAAAAGTTATGGATAACAGAAACAAAGAAGATATTGCAAGGCTAATTGATAATCTTTACAGAAATAATCTGAAATTTGAAAATATTTAGACTTATTTCTTCCACACTCATTTGCTTATCCCGTTTCCTTTAACTTTTAATGCATTTATAGTACAATCAGGATATGAACAGAAACATAATCCTGATAGGCATGATGGGAAGCGGGAAAACAACAGTGAGTAAAGAACTTTCTAAAGAACTCCCGCATTATACACTTATAGATATTGACAGCGAAATTGAAAAAAGCACCCAGAAAAAAATTTCTGATATTTTTCTGAAACACGGCGAACCTTTTTTCAGAATGCTTGAAGCCGACAAAATTAAAAAATTTTGCAGTAATAATATGCAGGTAATAAGTGCGGGCGGCGGAGCTTTTGAAAACGAACAAAACCGCAAAATTATGCTTGAAAACGGAGTGGTAATCTATCTTAAGGCAACGGCGCGTGAAATTTATGACAGGATTAAAAATGAAACCCACAGACCGCTTTTAAAGCGGAACTTTTCATTAGAAAAAATTGAAACCATAATGAAAAACAGAGAAAAAAACTACCTCAAAGCGAATTACACAATTGACACAACCGGAAAAACTCCCTATAATATCGTCAAAGAAATTCTCGGGGTAATCAATGATTAATCTGTCAGTTAATATTAAATCAAAAAATAAAAGCTATCCTGTTTTTATAGAAAACCAAACAATTTCTGCATTAAAGGAAAAAATTTTATCTTTTTTAAACGGGAAAAATTTTCTCGTTGTTATATCTGAAAAAGTAGAAAAACTTTACGGGAAAGAACTCAGTTTTGAAAAGTCGCAAAAATTCATATTAAAAGACGGCGAAAAAGAGAAGAATTTTAAAAATTACAAAAAAATCCTTGAAAAAGCCCTGAAAATGAAACTGACACGTCATGACGCAATTGTTGCGGTGGGCGGAGGTGTTGTCGGAGATTTAGCCGGATTTGCCGCCTCAACTTATATGAGAGGAACAGGCTATATTCAGGTTCCGACTACTCTACTTGCATGCATAGACAGCTCGGTCGGCGGAAAAACAGCAATTGATACAAACTACGGTAAAAATCTTGTTGGATCTTTTTACCAGCCCGATGTTGTTTTTATTAACCCTAATTTTTTAAAAACGCTTGATGACAGACAGTTTAAAAGCGGACTTGGTGAAGTTGTAAAATACACTTTTATTGAAAAAAGCTGCAAATGTGAAGAAGATTTAAATTTGACAAATTTCTTAACCGAAAATGTCCAAAATATTCTGGGAAAAAATGAAAAAACTCTTTCAAAACTTATAGAAATCTGCATAAAACTGAAAATTTCCGTTGTTGAAAAAGATGAAACAGAAAGCGGCTTAAGAAAAATTCTTAACTTCGGGCATACATACGGACACGCAGTTGAAAAAATCACCAACTATAAAAAATACACCCATGGAGAAGCAATTGTTGAGGGGATGAAATTTGCTTTTAATCTGGCTGTAAAAAGAAATCTTATAGACAAAAACTATAAATATTTTGCAGACGATGTAATAAAAAAATTCAACTTCCGTGAAATACAGCCGTTTAGTCAGGAAAAAATGGTTGAATTAATGCAGATGGATAAAAAAGCAACATCAAAAAATATTGTTTTTATACTTCCGACCGACTACTCAACAGTAAACGAGTTTTCGCTCCTGCCCGAAGAAATAAATTTATGATGAAACACGGCACTATGATTTTTTTATCAATTGCGGACTTAAGCCGTAACTGAAGAATTGTAAATATCCAACGATAATGCGATTACCACGTCGGGCAAAGCCCTCCTCGTAATGACAAAACTTTGCTTTCCCCCTCCCTTGAGGGGAGGGGAATATAAGGGGAGGGTGATATACGATTGCAACGGTCGCTATAGCACGCTGGCAATGACATATTTTTACGCGGGCTATACCCACCGATATCAGCCTGCCTTCCGGACTTCTAAAATTACCCCTCACCCTAGCCCTCTCCCGCAGGGGGAGAGGGAATATATTATTTTTTGTGAGCTTCGCTCACCGATAACAGCATACCCTCCTATCTTCTTATCTTCCTGTCCTCCAAAATAACAACCTCACCCCTGCCCTCTTCTTTTTAAGGAGAGGTGGTAAATAAAGCCTGTCCGCCGATAACAGCTTGCCCTCTTACCTTCTTATCTTCCTACCTTCCATATAATTAACCTACGGCTTTTTCTTAAACAATCCCGTAAATTTTTTCCAGCCGTTAGAAAAGAAGTTTCCTGTTTTCTTTGACCAATTTTTTACAAGTGGAATTAATTTTGTTTTAAACTTATATCCCGTAAATATCAAAGCACCGGCAGTAATTACACCAAACAGCCACTTTTTCCACGCAGGCGTTTTGACAAGATTATCATTCTTTGCCGGTTTAAATTCATCGGTTTTCGGCTGCTCAAATCCCGGAACCCGCGGCGGATTGTCATACAACTGATTAACAGCATCCGGATTTCCTACATATCTTGGCGGCTGACCCAACACATAAGCAGGTGCATCAAAATCCAACACTCCGCTTTGCGCCAGTAAATCCAAATTATTTGCCCAGCCAATTGCCATAGAACCACCTTTTACCTTTGTACACTTATTTATATAAAAAAATTTTTTATCCGAAAATTGCTTTTTAATCTTTTATTTGTTAAATTTTGTAATATGAAAGGGATTTTAAAAGAAAACAAATACCTGATTTTACTCTGGTTATTGTGTATTTTGGGACTTTTATTTTTTTGCGGGCACTACTCGGGAATACTTATTGACTTCGGGCGGGAGGTTTATTACCCCGAAAGAATTTTGGAGGGAAAAGTTTTATACAAAGACCTGTTTAACATCTACGGGCCGTTGTCTTACCAGATTAATGCAATCTTGTATGCTGTTTTCGGGACAAAACTTTCAACCCTTTACGGTGCAGGAGTTATCTGCTCAATACTCACCGTCAGCGGAATTTATTTAATTGTCCGGAAATTTCTTTCACCATTTTTGAGTTTTGCATCAGCTCTGTTCACAATTGCCGCAGGAGTAACAACAACATCTATTTTTAATTTTCATTTTCCGTATTCCTGGGCTGTTTTGTACGGGCTCATTGCATTTTTGTATTCCCTTTATTTTCTCTTAAATTTTATTGAAAGCAAAAAATTATCACAACTTTATATAAGTACTTTTCTTGCAGGAATTTGTATAACCTGTAAGTATGATTTCCTTTTATACGGATTAATAATCTTATTTTTCATTATTAAAGAAAAAAATTACAAAGCTTTTTTAAGTTTCATATCCGCGCCTCTGATAAGTTACGGAATTTTATTCATTCAGGGTTTGAGAGTTTCTGACTTAATAAACTTTCTGTCTGTAGTAAAGTCTATGGCGAAAAGTAAGACTTTGATGTTTTTTTACCAGAACAGCGGAATTTACTTCCACCCGAAAGCTTTAATAACAGATTTTATATTATTTTTAAAATTCGCAATTCCTTTTGCCGCAATCCTTGGCGGAAGTTATATATTCACGAAAAATAAAGCCGGAGGAGTGATTTTATCTGTATTTGGCTGGCTTTCTTTTTTATGGTTTTTTACAGAAAACGTAAAAATTGCATTCGGATTTTTGCCGCTTGCATTACTAATTTTTGCTTTATGCAGTTATAAAAAGTTTACCCCGAAGATTTTGGTGCTTGTATTGTCAGCGCTTGCGGCAGGGGCTAAGGTTTTTTGGATACTTGTAATACAAAGCTACGGAAGTTTTTATATTTCTATTGTATTAACGGCTTTTCTTGCGCTTCTTTTTGCATATATTCCGCAGAAACTTGAAAAAACAGCAGGCGTTTACCTTGTTGCTGCGGGTATTTTGATGATGATTATAAATTTTAATACGCTTGCGCTTTCAAATCAGAAAATATCAACGGATAAAGGCACGATTTTTACCCAAAAAGCTTTTGCACAAAGTACAAACGAGCTTATAGACTATTTAAACGGAACAAAAGGAAATGCGGTTATTTTCCCTGAGGGAATGACTGTTAATTTTCTGGCCGGAGTAAAAGCAGACGATTATTACAATTCTCTTTTGCCCTTGTATATTGAAACATTCGGAGAAGACAAAATTATCGGCCACTACGGTGCAAATCCGCCGGAATACATTATTTTCAACAACCTTAATATGAAAGATTACTATTTTAATTACATCTGCCGGGATTATGCACTTGCGTTTTGCGGTTTTGTAAAACAAAATTACAACATGGAAAAAGTAATCGATAGCGGTTTCCGCTATATTATCTTTAAACACAAATAATTTTTATGATAAAATTTAATAGCAGAGGATTGCCCCCCCCCCGAGGGAGGGCAACACAATAAACACAGAAGGACAAATAATGGAAAAATACTACATAACAACAGCTATAGACTATGTAAACGGCGCTCCGCATATCGGGCACGCTTATGAAAAAATATTAACCGATATCATTGCAAGACACTATACACAAAGATGTGATAATGTGTATTTTCTTACGGGCACTGACGAACACGGTATAAAAATCCAAAAAACAGCAGCAGCACAAGGGATTACCCCAAAAGAACTCTGCGATATGAATGCACAGAAATTCAAAGAAGCCTGGAAAGCCCTCGATATTGACTACACAAAATTTATAAGAACAACTGATGAAGACCACGAAAAAATTGTTCAGAAAATCTTTGATAAACTTTTAAAACAAGGGGATATTTATAAACATTCTTACGAAGGCCTTTACTGTCAGGGATGTGAATGCTTTTTAAACCCGAAAGATTTGACCGAGGACGGACTTTGCCCCGACCATTTGAAAAAACCGGAAGTTGTAAAAGAAGAAAATTATTTCTTCAGACTCACAAAATACAAAGATGCAATAATCAAACATATTAAAGAACATCCGGGATTTATTGTTCCGGAATTCAGGGCAAACGAAGTTATTAACCAGCTTGAAGATATTCAGGACATCTCTGTTTCCCGTGCCAAGTCTAATGTTCAGTGGGGAATAGATGTCTTAAGCGACAGCGAACAGTCAATTTATGTCTGGATTGACGCTTTGTCAAATTATATTACCGCACTCGGCTTTGATACCGAAAACCCATGTGAAAACTTTAAAAAATACTGGCCTGCGGATGTTCATGTTATCGGAAAAGATATCTTAAAATTCCACAGTATTTACTGGCCTGCATTTTTAATGGCTCTGGATTTGCCCCTGCCTAAACACATTTTTGCGCACGGGTGGATTACGATTGACGAATCTAAAATGTCAAAATCTTTAGGAAATGTAATTTCTCCGACATCAGTCCTTGAAAGCTTCAATCTGGAATACCCGGACGCTTTCAGATATTATATGGCATCATCCGCTCCGTGCGGACGCGACGGAAACTATTCCGATGACGACTTTAAAGAAAAAGTGAACGCCCACCTTGCAAACAGCATGGGAAATCTTTTGAACAGAACTCTTTCAATGCTTGTAAAATATTTTGACGGGGAAGTTAAACCTGAATTCAAAGGGGAAAATCCGCTTGCCCAAAAAGCACTCGGAACTGTTCAAATAGTCAAAAACCACTTTGACAACTTTGAAATAGCAGAAGGCGCTCAGGAAATTATTTCGCTCGTAGATACCGCAAACAAATACGTTCAGGACAATGCTCCCTGGACGCTTGCCAAAGAAGAAAAAATGGTTGAATGCGGACAAGTGCTTACAAATGTTCTTGATATTATGAGCATAATTACCGCACTGATTTATCCGTATTGCCCTAATATTGCGGGTAATATGGCACGTCAACTTTCATTTGACTTACAAACAAAACTGGACAATTTGACCGCTGACAGCATAAAACCGGGAAAACTTATCTCAAAAGAAGATATTCAACCTGTATTTTTAA
>CALVEX010000011.1 GCA_944326655.1 Candidatus Gastranaerophilales bacterium
AATATTTTTTTCAACAAAGTTTATAAAAGATTTATTTGAAACTACAGCCGGCAGAACTTTCAGATAAATTCCAAGTGCTGCAGTGCAAACAACTACAACAGCTACTAATGATATGAACGTAATTTTAATCTTTTTTGATATATTAATCATCTTTTCCCTCTCCAAAAAAATTATAACACAAATTATCAATTTTATGTTATTATGCTGGTATGAAGAAATTTGTAACATTATTCGGGATAGTTTTAGTTTTAGGCTGTAGTGCGTTTGCTCAAGAAAATCCGTCACAGCCTATTGAAGGTTCCGTTGTTAAAACAAAACTTACTGTCTTCAGTGATGAAGATAACAACTTTGGTCTAAAAGATGCAAACGGCAATGTTGTTGTAGAACCCGAATACAAAAAAATGATTAAACTCGGGGATGCCTGGATTATTCAAAAGAAATCAAAATACGGTCTGATGGACAGTACCGGAAAGATATTAATCGAACCTAAATACAGGCACGTTGACAGAATTTTAGGGAAATACGTGAAACTCGGAAATGACAACGACTTTGGGATTTATAACGAAAAAGGCGAAGTTGTCATACCTCCGGAATATACATCTGTTGATATCCTGTTTGGCGGAATGTTCCTCACGAAAAAAAATTATAAATACGGGCTCTCTGATAAAAACGGAAGAATTATTCTTGAAAACAAGTTTGACGATATATATATGCCCAAACCTAATATAATGAGAATACAGTATAACGGCCAGTGGTACGAAGTAGAACAAGTTGCCGGAGGAGAATTTGTTCCGCCCGAAGATGTCCAGAATATCAAAAATGACGGGAATTTTAAAGTCACCGCATTTGTAACAGATCCGGTTGCAGCATCCGGATATTCTGCTGTTACATTTACCGATTATTTTTTGAAGATATTTTCATCAATTTCTCCGGCGCATGAAGAAACAATAGACGATTTAATGCTGTCGCAAGGTGCCGATACTGTTAATATTTTTATAAAATTTACCTGGCTTCCCAAATATCCGTTTACATTTGCAAAAAATTATTATCATACGTTAAGAACACCTAACAACGGCCCTCTTGCAGATGTAAAAACCGAACTTATTCAGAAAATGCAGTAATTATTCAACAGCGTGTTCTAAAGCTTTTTCGAGAATAAGTTTTACGTGATGATCATCAAGTGAATAATAAACGTTTTTCCCGCGCTTAGAAGATTTCACAAGTTTTGCCGTCCTTAAAATTTTTAACTGGTGGGAAACCGCCGACTTTGTCATATCCAGCAATACCGCAAGATCATTAACACACATCTCCGCCTCTTCCAAAGCCCAAAGCAGACGTATTCTTGTATTATCACCCATAACCTTAAAAAAATCCGACAATTCATATAATATAGTACTTTCAGGCATATCAGGCCTGATTTTTTCAACAAGTTCAGGGTTAATAGCTTCACAATCCGCTTTTTTTATTTCCATAAATATATTATAGTTTAATAGTTGTTCAATTGTCAAATTTTTGTAACAAAATATTTTTGTAGGCTTGACAATTGAATAGTTATTCAATTATAATACTAATAGGACAGTTGAACATTTATTCAATTATTTTGGAGACCAATTATGTGCGAACATCACCACCATCACGAAGAAAACAAAAATTCCGAAAAGATTAAATTAACAAGAATTGTAATCGCTGCTGTTATTTTGGTTTTGGCTGTGACACTTAAAGACGATAGTATTTTAAAAATTGTTTTATTCATCGGTGCATATTTTACGGCCGGCTGGGATGTAATATTGACCGCCTTTAAAAACATTTTTAAGGGAGAATTATTTGATGAAAACTTCTTAATGACGCTTGCAACAGCAGGTGCCTTAGCAATTGCGGAATATCCGGAAGCTGTTATGGTAATGCTTTTATATCAAATCGGCGAATTTTTACAGGATAAAGCCGTTGAAAAATCTAAAAAATCAATTACTGATTTAATGGATATCAGACCTGACTACGCTAATGTGGAAGAGAACGGACAGCTTGTCAAAAAACATCCGGAAGATATAGAACCCGGCACAATAATTACAGTAAAAACCGGAGAAAAAATACCTCTGGACGGGGAGGTAATCGAAGGAAATGCAGCTGTTGACACATCGGCATTAACAGGCGAATCAGTGCCCAGAACACTTAATGCCGGCGACAAGGCTGTAAGCGGATGTATCAATACTAACGGACTTTTAAAAATCCGTGTGGAAAAAGCTTTCAAAGAATCAACCGTTTCAAAAATATTGGAACTTGTGGAGCATGCAAGTTCTAAAAAGGCTAAAACAGAAAAATTTATAACAAAATTTGCAAGATATTATACCCCGGCAGTTGTAGCAGGCGCTGTGCTTTTAGCTGTTTTGCCTCCGCTTCTTATTGAAGGCGCGCAGTTCACAGACTGGTTTCAAAGAGCATTAACATTCCTGGTAATATCATGTCCATGTGCGCTTGTAATTTCTGTACCTTTAGGGTTCTTCGGCGGCATAGGCGGAGCTTCCAAAGACGGGATTTTAATCAAGGGCAGCAATTATATTGAAGCGCTTTCAAAAACCGGTGCAGTTGCCTTTGACAAAACTGGAACCCTTACAAAGGGTACATTTAAAGTAACAGAAATTCTCCCGAATGAAACAACGGAAGACGAATTGCTTAAATATACCGCATACGCCGAAAATTATTCAAACCACCCGATTGCGGTTTCTATAAAAGAAGCTTATAACAAAGAAATTGATGCCAAACTGATAAAAGATGTATCAGAAGCTACCGGACAGGGAGTCAAAGCAGTTATTGACGGCGAGGAAATAATTGCAGGCAACAAAAAATTAATGAATGAAAATAACATCAGCATGCCTGAAGTACAAACCGAAGGAACTGTTATTTACACGGCAAAGAATAAAAAATTCATTGGCTGTATTGTAATCTCCGACGAATTAAAAGAGGATTCTGCCGAAACAATTTCCGCATTAAACAAATCAGGCATAAAGACAGTAATGCTTACAGGCGACAACAGAAAAGCTGCGGAAAAAATTGCAAAAAAACTTGGGATGTCAGATTTTTACCCTGAACTTTTCCCTGAACAAAAAGTTGAAAAAATTGAAGAATTAATAAAAAACAAACAGATCAAAACAAGTGTTATGTTTGTCGGTGACGGGATTAATGATGCACCGGTTTTAACACGTGCAGACATAGGAGTTGCAATGGGGGCACTCGGGTCTGATGCCGCTATTGAAGCTGCCGACGTCGTTATTATGGACGATAAACCCTCAAAAATTCCGGCCGCAATAAGAATATCTAAAAAGACAATGACAATAGTAAAACAAAACATCATATTTGCACTTGGAGTTAAGGCTATATTCTTAATCTGCGGGGCTTTCGGATTCATTACAATGTGGGGCGCCGTCTTTGCGGATGTCGGCGTCGCCCTCATTGCAGTTTTAAATTCACTAAGAACACTGAAAAATTAACGGATAAAATTTGTCATAACTTTATCTTCATTTTGAGGCGGTACAATTCCTTGTTTTTTACCTGCCTCAATACATTTTAAAATCCAGGCCATATTATCGCCGAGTACTCTCATAATCTGTAAGCCTTCAATATCCTGTTTAACATCATCCGGAGTATTCTGGGCGCCATGAACCATAGGCCAGTAATTTGAAGAAACTACAGGCATCTGGTTTATTGTGAAGTGTTTTGTTATTGCATCAAGCGAGGCCGTTGTACCTGCACGTCTTGCAGAAACAATTGCAGCAGCCGGCTTAAATGTAAATGCGGCACCGCCTGCATAAAACACTCTGTCCATAAATGAAAGAAGCCTTCCGCTTGGATGGGCATAATAAACCGGCGAGCCAAAAATAAAACCGTCCGCATCTTTTGCTTTTTCAATAACCTCGTTTACAATGTCATCTTTAAAAACACATTTACCTCCGATTTTTCGGCATGCTCCGCAGCCTATACAATCACGTATTGCATTTTTACCAACCTGAATAATTTCTGTTTCAATACCGTTTTTTTCAAGAGCCGAAGCAGCTTCTTTCAATGCGGTAAAAGTACATCCATGTTCATTAGAACTCCCGTTAAACAATAGAACTTTCATCTAAAACACCTCCTCAAAAAATTAGACTTTTAATTTCAATTCTTATGTTATCATAAAATTATTATGATTTTAAAGAACGAATTTTTGGAAGTGGAGATTACAGAATACGGCGCCTCTGTTGTGTCAATAAAAGTTCCCGATAGAAACGGAAAAATGGTTGATGTTGTTCTGGGTTATGATGACTTAATGAGTTATAAAAGACAGGACAAATACATAGGAGCTACCATAGGCAGATGCTGCAACAGAATTGCAAACGGTTTAATTAATATTAACGGACAGAAATATACATTAAAATGCAATGAAGGGAAAAATCATTTACATGGCGGCTTTCATGGATTTGACAAAAAATTCTGGCAGGGAACAAAGGGTGACAACACTGTAAATTTTGTTTATCATTCAAAAGACGGGGAAGAAAATTATCCCGGAAACTTAAATGTAACTTTGACCTATACCTTAAAAAAACAGGCGCTGTATATAAATTACAAAGCTGTTTCCGACAAAGATACTGTATGTAATTTAACAAATCATACATATTTTAACCTTAATGGCGGCGGGGATATTCTTGATAATGAAGTCCTGATATTTGCGGATTATTTTACCGAAAATGACGCAAACTCCCTGACTACCGGAAAAATTTTACCGGTTGAAAATACCCCTATGGATTTTAGAAAACCTAAAAAAATCGGAGATGATATTAATTCTGATTATTACCAGATAAAATATGCAAACGGGTTTGATAACAACTGGGTTATAAAAGATTATAACGGGAGAATAAAAAAGGCTGCACGCGCTTTTTCAAAAAAGACCGGAATAGAACTGACCGTACAAACAAATCTGCCGGGAATTCAGTTTTACAGCGGGAATTATCTGGACGGAGCCGGACTTGGGAAAAACAATATCCCGATAAAAAAATATTCGGGATTTTGTCTTGAGTGCCAGTATTTTCCGAATGCTTTTGCAAATAAAAATTTCCCGCTCCCCGTTTTACATGCCGGAGAGCTTTATGACAAAACCATTAAGTATAAATTTAAAATAATCTAGCAAAAAATTTTTATTTGTGCTTTTATTAAATCAGGAGTATAAAATTTATGCTAATAACCGGTATTTCTGCAAACTTAAGTTTTGGCCGTTCTTTGCGCAGTGATGAAATCAGCGAATATACACAAACATTAAAAGAAGGTAAAAAAATTACCGGTCAGAGGGGTAATTCCGCTTTTATTATACCCTTGCCGGGACTTCCGGCTTCTGTTGATAAAGACACCGGCATAGGCCATCTGACTTCAAAAGAAGGGATTAATTTCATTGATTATATGAGAACATACCTTGATTTCAATATTGTAAAAGACCTTCCGGCCGGCCAAATAACAAAATACGGAGACTTTTTCTGTAATTACAAAGCGTCCGCACTTGCTCTCGGAGACCAAAAT
>CALVEX010000012.1 GCA_944326655.1 Candidatus Gastranaerophilales bacterium
ATATTGACACCTCAATTCTTGCAGGAGGTAAAAAAGCCCAGGAAAATCTTGTTATTTACCCGCGCAGCCATAATATAGAACTTGTTCTGGAAAAAGAAAAAGGGACAAATCTGGAAGATGTATTTGATATTGTAGAATTAAACAATACGGATATTATCTAAACCTCTTCTTCCGGCTTTCTTTTTTTAATACCTCGGCAAAAGGAACAATAGGCTCCATTTTATAACCGCAATCATCGGATAAAGCCCCGCCCATTGAAAATAACTCCTCCTGAGGATAACGCCTGCAAATTCCCGGACGGGTTTTATGAATTTTGCACTTATGAGTTTCAGGGTCAAGATTTTGGCATTCAAAAATCAATCCGATGTCATCTTTGCCGATAACTTTCAGGTATGTATAAAATCTGTGCAGATATTGAAGCCTTTTAAATTCATCCTCATCCTGCACAACATGTTTATAATGTTTTACATAAATCTGCGTACAGCATTTCCCGCAGGCATTACACTTGCCTGTTCTGTAATACTTACGCCGCAAGAATTTTGACAGAGAAAATTTCCGGAATTTTTCAAACATAACAATATAATAACATAAAGTTTTGTAAATATTTTAACCGGTCATGGCAAATCTGAACTTTCAGGATAATTATAAACAATGTAAAACGAAACTTAATCATAATTACTATAACATAACCAAAATAACCAACCTTGACCTTGATAATACAAGGTCTTTTTTTTGGCAGCGTGCCGCTGCACCAGCCATACAGGTTTTGCATTGAACTTCTAAAATCCAAACTAAAGAAAAAGCGTGCCGCTCCACCCGCCATGCAGGTTTTGCATCGAACTTCTAAAATCTAAACTAAAGAAAAAGCGTGCCGCTGCACCCAATATAAATATTTTTCATCTGACTTACAAAATCTAAGCTTTATTATAAAAATGAGAATAATTCCTACTTTACAAAATTAATTTTGTATTGTACAATAATATTGTAGAAAAAGAGATGCTATTATTTTGAATTAAGAAAGGTGGTCAAAATGGCTAAATTTGTATGTACAGTATGCGGTTGGTCTACAGAAGCCGACAAAGCTCCGGACAGATGTCCTTTATGCGGAGCTACAACTTTTAAAGAAATTGGCGGAGCTGAAAAAGTTTACGCTTGCGAACACAAAGTAGGCGACGGCGTAGTTGAAGATAAAGAAGTTATGGAAGGCTTAAGAGCACACTTTACTGGCGAATGCACAGAAGTCGGCATGTACCTTGCAATGGCAAGAGTTGCTGAAAGAGAAGGATATCCGGAAGTTGCAGAAGCTTATAAAAGATATGCTTTTGAAGAAGCCGAACACGCTGCAAAATTCGCAGAACTTTTAGGCGAAGTTGTTACGGATTCTACAAAGAAAAATCTTGAAATGAGAGCAGATGCTGAACACGGCGCTTGCGAAGGCAAACTTGCAATTGCAAAACGTGCAAAAGAACTCGGCTATGACGCAATCCATGACACAGTTCATGAAATGGCTAAAGACGAAGCTCGCCACGGAAAAGGTTTTGACGGATTGTTAAAAAGATATTTCTCATAATTTGATGTCATAATCAATCACAGAAAAAGACGTTTGTAACAAAACGTCTTTTTTTATTAATAATCACAGGCTATTGAATTCCGGCAAAAAAAATGTTATAGTTTCTATATGACGGATATTGACAAAATCATTAAAAAGTTAAATAAAAAAATAAAGAATTTATTTAATAATTTTAACGGTGTTTATTTATATGGTTCTTATGCGGCAAAAAGTGCAAGAACAGATAGTGATATTGATATAGTTGCCTTATTTGATAATAAACTGACACGTGAAGAACGCATGGATTTATGGGGCATAGTAGGAGAACTTGAAGCAGAAATGGATATTGTACTTGATATGCACCCTATGACCTTATCAGAACTTAAACAAAATCCGGTATATTACATGCAGGTTGTTGATAAAGGCATTTATTATGGAATTTGATAAACAAATTATTATTAATAATGCAATACAAAAATCCTATGATGCTATAGATGCAGCTCAGCATAATTTTGAAAACAATTTTTATACAACCTGCCAAAACAGACTTTATTATGCAATTTTTTATATAGTAACAGCATTAGCTTATAATGATAATTTTTTTACATCAAAACATTCACAATTAATGAGCTGGTTTAACAAAAAATACATATATACTGATAAAATCTTTAACGAACGTATGTTTAAAATATATAAAGAAGCATACTCAAACAGACAAAAATCTGACTATGATTTTATGTATAAAGTTAACACAGTTGATTTACTTTGTTCTATCAAAGATGTGAAAGAATTTGTAGATGAAGTTAAAAATTATTTAAAAAAAGCCGATTAATTCACTTTTTCCTTATCAATTTTTTTAACCATTAACACTTTATCTTTCACCTCTATGTCTACGTCATGCAAAACCGGATTTATCCCCATTTCTTCCATGTAAAGTTTCGGGATAATTATACCATAGCTATTACCAATCTGAGTTAAATTTCGTCTTACCATATAAGCCCTTATGTCAATTTGTTATAACATTATTATAATAATATAATAATTTCTTGACTTTTTGTTATTACTCTGTTATAATTACGTTATAACATGAACGATAAAATTTACTTTGACAAATTGCATATAATAGCAGATCATGCAGAAAAACTTGCAAGCTATTTGCAGGTTTTACATGTTTATGCGGAAAGTGAAATGACATATAACGATAAAATAGGCAATATTTATGAAATCCTTGGCCTTGCGGTCAAGGAAGCAGACATAATAATCGAAAACACCTGAAATTATCTTCTGTGAATATCCACATTATTTTCGTAAAGGAGCTGTTTGCTTTTTATTTTATAAAGCTCGTTTTTCTGTGTTTCCATTTCTCTTAAATTTGCATAACAGACTGTTTTAGAGTCACTGCTTAATGCTTCACAACTTTTCAAATATTTTTCAAAACTTACACGACGTTCAGCCCAATAGTTCTTTTTAGCGCGTTCAGATTTTACAAAGCTGATAAAATTGAAAACGTCATTGCTGTCTTTATAAACGGCATTTTCATACCCTGCTTCACAAAATTCCGTCCATCTCGGAGGCAGCTCATCCATAACCGGATCAGCCGGTTTAACAATTTCCTGAGCCGGAATAACCTCAGACATCGGCACACTGATTTCTTCAATCACATCTTCAGAGATTCCCGGCATTCCGATAACCAATAATGATGCTAATAATAATATTTTTTTCATGACGGCTCCTATATTTTTACAAGCTCTTTTACTTCTTTACGCTTAACTTTTCTTGTGGTAGTCCTTGGTAAAGGATTTTTACTTATAACTATATTAATCGGTCTTTTGTACGGAGTCAACCTCTGAGATAATTTTTTAACTTCATCTCTGACAAGTTTATCAACAGTATCCGCGTCATATTTTTCCGTAACTTCATCAGAAGGAACGATAACGGCCGTAATTTCTTCGGTTCCGTCTTTTGCTCCGGAATTTCTTGTTGTTCCGAGAACACATACTTCCGAAAAATAAGGGCTTTTATCAAGGACAGATTCAACTTCTTCAGGAAAAACTTTTTTCCCGCCTGATAGAACTATCATATTTTTAATTCTTCCTGTTATGTAAATATGTCCTTCTTTACTTATTTTCGCAATATCACCCGTATGCAGCCAGCCGTCAGGCTCAATAACTTCGGCAGTAAGTTCAGGATGATTGTGGTAGCCTTTCATAACAGACGGTCCTCTGAGCATTAATTCGCCTGTCTGCTCATCAACTTTTGCTTCAAAACTATGCAAAGGCTTTCCGACTGAGGCAATGTCATTTCGTCTGTCTGTATTTACTGAAACTACAGGACTTGTCTCTGACAGTCCGTAACCCTGATAAATCTTTATACCTATTCTCTGGAAAAAATCTCCCACTGAAACTTCTAAAGGTGCACCGCCGGAAATACATCCTGAAAAATGCCCGCCGAATTTGTCATGAATTTTTCGGAACATTAATTTTTTTATTCTGTAAGAGGGAATAAATTTTGCAAGTTTAAACATTATATTAAAAGCTGTTTGAACAGATTTTGGAGAATTTTTCAACTCAGTTTCAATACCTGTTTTCAAAAGTTTTAAAAAAGCCGGAACAACAATCATAAATTCAATCTGTTTTTCTCTCATTATGCTTAAAATATCTTTCGGCTTCAAACTGTGCGTGTAATAAACAGAAAACCCAAAATTCATAAACGTTGAAAACCCGACAGTCATCTCAAAAAGGTGGTTCATCGGAAGAATTGACAATATATTTACATGCTTGTACGGAAGAATTTGATCAAGAGCAATCTTTAAATCATCAAGCTGAGCAAGCATATTTGCGAAAGTAATTTCAACACCCTTAGGTGCACCGGTAGTTCCTGAAGTATAAATTATAAAAGCTGTCGAATTGGAGTTTCTGAATCTCCACTTGTAATCATAATTTTCAGGGAGTTCATAAATACTTTTTTCATCAATATTACAGGAAGGTTCATCCATCAAAATAACTTCTTTTATAGAAGGAATTACATCTTTCAAATACCTTGCCATTTCAATATTATTTTCGGAAACCATAATCACCGATGGTTCACAGTCGGACAAAATTGATTTAAGTTCGTATTTAGTCAGCTTTACATCCAATGGCACGGCAATCATCCCCGAAATTACCGAGGCAAAGACGCATGCTCCGTATTCGGGTTTGGATTCGGACAGAATTGCCATTCTGTCTCCTTTTTTAACATCAAGTCCGTTAATAAGGTAATGCGCAAGCTTTCGCGACATCAAACCTATTCCGCGATAAGTAAATTCCCGCCAGCCGTATTTGTTTTTCATGCCTAAAGCAACTTTATCCGCGTATTTTTCGGTACGCTCCTGAAGCAGAAACAAAACATTTTTCTTACATAATCCCATAATAAACACCTTTCACACCATCTGATACCAGAATATAATTTTTTTAGCCCAAAGTCAAGAGCATTAACTATTTTTGTATTATAATTTTAACAGTTAATATAAATAGCAGGGATTTTAAATATGAAAAAAGTTTACATAGAAACAATGGGCTGCCAGATGAACAAATCCGATACCGAAAGAATGCTCGGAATGCTGTCGCATCTCGGTTACGAAGAAACAAAAGACTCTGAACAGGGGGATTTGTTAATAGTTAATACCTGTTCTATAAGGCAGCTTAGCGAAGACAAAGCATTCAGCCAGCTGGGAGTATGGGGAAAAAGAAAACAGGCAAACCCTTCCCTGAAAATCGGGATATGCGGCTGTGTAGCCCAGCAAAAAGCAAAAAGCATTTTCAAGCGGGCACCTTATGTTGATTTTGTTCTCGGAACCCATAAAATCTATGCTTTGCCGGAAATTATTGAAAGAATTAACAAAGGCGAAAAGGTTTGCGAATGCACAGAAACCAACACAACAGAAGACAATCTCGCAAAAAACTTTGAAATAAAAAGAGTAAAAGGCGTTAATGCCTGGATTCCTATTACGGAAGGCTGTAACAATTTCTGCACATACTGCATTGTACCCTACACAAGGGGTAGAGAACGTTCAAGACTTCCGGAGCTGATAATCAAAGAAGCCAAAGACGCGCTCAACGCAGGTTTTAAAGAGATTACCCTTCTCGGGCAAAATGTTGACAGCTACGGGAAAGATTTTAAAGACAGAAATTACAGGCTTGCAGACCTTTTAAGAGAACTTAACGCTATTGAGGGGAAATTTAGAATACGCTTTGTCACATCTTACCCGACCGACATAACAGATGAATTAATAAATACGGTTGTTGAGCTGGATAAGGTTTGTGAATACTTCCATATTCCAATGCAGTCGGGAAGTTCCGCCGTTTTAAAAGCAATGAACAGACGCTACACAAGAGAAACCTATGCAAAAATCGTTAAAAAAGTACGGGATATGGTGCCTGACGTAACTATTACAAGTGACTTTATAGCAGGTTTTCCCGGCGAAACAGAAGAACAGTTTGAAGAAACACTCAGTGCAATTGATGAGTTTGAACTGGATTACTCAAATCTTGCGGCATATTCCCCAAGAGAAAAAACTGTCGCTGCAAAATGGGTTGATAAATTTATACCTGAAGAAGTTAAAGATGAAAGATTTCAGCGTTTAAACAAAAAAGTTCAGGAAAACTGCCTTAAATCAAATCTTAAATATGTGGGACGCGAAATGGAAGTTTTAATTGAAAATTTCTACGAACACAAAGGCAAAATGATTAATACAGGCAAAACCAGAAACTTTAAAACAGTACATATTCCGTGTGACAGAGATTTGACCGGCGAATTTGTAAACGCAAAAATTACCGGAACAAAAACCTGGTATCTTCAAGGTGAGATAAAATAATATTTGATTCATAATAAATATTATTAGAAGTCGATAAGACGTTAAGTCACTAAGTCGCTAAGTCATTAGGAAGATTGGAAGCTAAGAGGGTAGGAGGGTATGCTGTTATCGGTGAGCAAAGCTCATGAAATACTTGTCATTGCGAGGGAGCGTAAGCTGTAGGTTGGGGTTTCTACCCCAACAACATTAATTTTCATGATCTCACCCTCCCCTTTAATCCCCTGTCTTACCCGCTTTGCGATAAACGGGCACGGCTCCGCCTTTCACCCTCTGCAAAGCGGGCGTTCCCCTCAAGAGATATTTCTAGTAAAAATTAACAAAATTTAACACTGGCACTGTGGTAATAATTATGGTTCCCCCGGCGCAGAGTTGTTTTTCAGGATTTTAAAAACAATATTAGTT
>CALVEX010000013.1 GCA_944326655.1 Candidatus Gastranaerophilales bacterium
AAAAGTCGAAAATTATGCAGGAAAAGTTCATTCAAAAACAATAATTATTGATGACAAATATATTATTGCGGGCTCCATGAATTTTACAAAAAGCGGAGAAAACAAAAATGATGAAAACTCTTTAATTATTGAAGATGAAAGACTTGCCGGATATTACAGAGGATTTTTTGAGTATTTATGGAATAAAATTCCGGACAAATACCTGAAACAAGGAGTCAGAGCCGAAGGCAAGTATTCAATAGGCTCCTGCTCCGACGGAATTGACAACAACTTTGACGGAAAAATTGATATGGAAGACGCAGGGTGTAAAAATTAATCTAAAAAGTTTAGGTACAACTTTCTAATTTTGCCATAGTATCAGCATCAATAATACCAGATTTTTCAGGGCAGGTATTACATCTATTTATTAAGCTGTTTATTACTCTATAAGTTCTTTCGGACGGAGCAGCCGCATATCTGGATGCAGCAATATCAAATTTTCTTAAACCCGGGCTATCAACTAAACAACGAAAATAAGTGTACAAAATTCGTTCAGCTTTTGCATCACTCAATTCGGTACAATAATCTAAAGCCTCCTTATTAACAAAAGAAGAAATTTTCATCTCTGATTTAATTAGATTTACGGCTTCTTTAGGCGTAGCCGCCTTTTGTATAATAGCTGCCAACTTATTAATGTCAAAATCCAGAGGATAATTATATTTTTTTGCATAATCATCCAAATATTTTAAAGCATCTAACATATTTTTCCTTGTGTCAACAAGCACCTCACCATCCTTAACAAACTGCCATCCTTTGTTAAGATTTGCTCGTAAATCAAGATTCATTAAAAGCAAATCCATCTTACCATTAGGAGTATAAGTATGAAACATGGGTTTCATTCCGTTTTTTGTAAGAAATCGACTAAATAATTTCATATTTTTAAATATTAAGCAGTCAAAATTTTCGCCCATATCGAAAACATCATCCATATTTTGCAAGTTATAACCAAGTTTTTGCAATATCGTATCAACAGCCGCTTTCATATTCGGATTTGATGTTTCAATTACTTTGACGCCATGCAAGTCTTTAAATTCATCAATTTTTGAGGCATCTGATATTCTAAACTTTCCCGGTTTAATGCTTTCTGTTCTTCTAACAATAATTGCCCCTTCAGGAATTTTAACCCTGCCATGTGAATAAAAGTCTGAAGCAATACCACCTACAAAAGTATTTTCTCCGGAAGCTCTTGCAGCTCGCATGGGGATTAAATATGCAAATTTTTTATCAACCCAGCTTCCCCCTAAATGAGAAGTTACTGCATGATTAACCGCAAAATGAACACTGTCACGGGAAGCACCTATTGCAGACCTTGCCGTATCTATATATCCGTCACGCGGTAAAAAATCTCCCAAATGAGTTAAAAGCATACCGTCTTCATTAAGTTCCTGCCCGGATGTTTTTAGCGGATGCCTTTTGGCAAATGAAAATAAATTTTTACTTTCAGCCGATACTGTACGAGTTCTGAAGCATTGCGTAACAGCACGCCCTGCATTTTGTATTGCACGTATTGAAACCATATTAAATTATCCTTTTCTTAATCCCCTGTATTTATATAAAAACATTTACTATTAAAAAATTGCCTTTTAATTTTCAATAATTTTTGCTTCAACCTTTTTTACGCTGTTTACACTGCTATTTAAACTTCTTGCAAGTTCTGCCGCAGTTTTTGCATTATAAAATTTTCCGCTTGTTACAAGTGATGTGCATTCAAGCTGAGAGAGGTCATCTTCGTCATTTATGTTAAAGGCAATTACATCTATTGTAACATCTTGTCTCACTTTTATAAGATCTAAAACATAACTGCAAGGACTTTCATCACAATTTTCTCCGCCGTCTGTCAAGAGAATTATATGTTTTTTCCCGCTATAGCCGAGAAAATCCTTTTTTACCGCCTGCTTTAAAGAATAAGTTATCGGCGTCATTCCGCGCGGTTTTATATCCAGAAGGGAATTTCTTATATTAATTCCGTTCGCGGGCGAAACAGGATTAATAAGTGTTGAAGCACGGCAGGCTTCAAATGGGGTAAATCCCATTCTGTGTCCGTAAACACGCAGCCCGACAGACATATCTTTGGAAAGATTAGGCAAAATAGATTTCATAGTGTCAATCATCAAATCAACTTTTCGGCGCCCCTCTAAATACTCGGACATGCTGTTTGAAAAATCAAGAATAAATAATACCCTTTCCTCATCCACAAGTTCGGGCAAATCATCAGGAGTGTGTACTTCATATCCGCCGGAGAAAACAGGAATTGCGAAAATTAAAAATAATAGTATTGTTAGTAAACCCTTCATACCAAATATTATTACTCCGTTTCACTATTCACTCCTCACTCTTCATTCAATCCGTTTGACGATTATTTTTTCTTGCAATATTATAAAAGTAAACAGAATTGGCGGAGGAATTATGAATAGCAAAGAACTTATAAAACAGGCGGAAAAAAGCCTTCATAAAGAATTTGAAATAATAGATGAGATAAGAGATTATAATCAGGAAAAAGTTTTAAATGCTTTTATAGAAAACAGGGTAGCACCCGAACATTTTTATACAGTATCAGGTTACGGACATGATGATATAGGACGGGAAGTTCTCGACAGAGTATTTGCAGATGTTTTTAAAGCAGAAAAGGCCATTGCAAGAATTCATTTTGCCTCCGGCACACACACTCTTGCCTGCTGCCTGTTCGGGAATTTACGTCCGGGAAATAAATTAATTTCCATTGCAGGAGCACCTTATGATACGATGCAGGAAGTTATAGGAACGGCCGGAGATGATGATACAAAAGAGGATTCATTAATAGCTCACGGGGTATTATATGACGAAATTCCGCTGAAAAATGATGAAATAGATTTTGAAAAATTAGAAAATACAATTGATGAAACTGTCACAATGGTCTTAATCCAACGCTCAAAAGGATATTCAACCAGAAAATCTTTGACAATAGATGATATTGAAAAAATTTGTAAAATTGTAAAATCAAAAAATCCAAACTGTATTTGCTTTGTTGACAACTGTTACGGAGAATTTGTCGAAGAAAGGGAACCGTTAGAAGCAGGAGCTGATTTAATAGCAGGTTCATTAATTAAAAATCCCGGCGGAGGAATTGTAGAAGCAGGCGGCTACATTGCGGGAAAGGCAAAATACATTGAAAAAAGCGCAAACAGGCTTACCGCACCGGGAATAGGAAGTGAGGGCGGAGCAATGTTTAATCAGCACAGATTAATTTTTCAGGGGCTTTTTATGGCGCCGTCTGTTGTTTCCGAAGCTGTTAAAGGTGCAGTTTTAGCATCGAAAATATTTGAAGACTTAGGATACAATACTGCACCTAAATATGACGAAAAACGCACGGATATTATTCAAAATATAATTTTCGGGAACCCCGAGCATTTGGAAGAATTTTGCAGAACAATACAGTCTTTTTCTCCGGTAAACGGCTATGTAACACCTATTCCCGAATATATTCCGGGATATGAAGACAAAGTAATAATGGCAGGCGGAACATTTATTGAGGGCTCAAC
>CALVEX010000014.1 GCA_944326655.1 Candidatus Gastranaerophilales bacterium
AGAAATAAATTAGATTAAAAAAAAGATTAAAAAGCTCAGATTGACAGTAACATTGTTTTGACAAAAAGCGGTAAAATTATTGAATTTCAAACTACGGCGGAAGGCGAACCTTATCAGAAAAGTCAGATGCTTGAAATTTTTGATGTGGCAGAAAATGGCATAAAAAAAATAGTTGATATGTATAACTTAATTTAGTATAATTATTTGTGTAGAAAAAAAGGAGAGTGTATCATGAAAAAATTATTAATTGCATCTTTAGTTTTAGTTATGGCAGGCTCTGCTTCTGTTTATGCTGCTGATTCATCTTCAACAACATACACGGAACGCTTTATTCAAAAGCATACACAGAAAATAGTTGACAAAGAAAAAGAATTGCAGGAGCAACAAAAAGCAAGAGAAGAAGCAAGAGCAAAAAAACAAGAAGAATTCCAAAAGAAAATAGAGGCTGACAAAAAAGCACGTCAACAGGCTCAGCAAGAAAGACAGCAAAAAATTGAAAAGAAAAAACAGTTGTGGAATGAGTTAATCTCTGAGTAATATAATTTGAAAGCGAGGTTATTATGAAAAAAAAATTAGTTGCCTTACTGGCTGTTGCTGTTTTAAGTATGTCTTCAGTTTATGCAGCAGAAGCTCAAGGCCCTGTATCAAGATGGCTTGATAATCTTACAGGCAAAGTTGCAAGGAAAGAACAGTCTGCTTATCAGAAACAGCAGGCAAAACAGCAAAAAATTGCAGCAAAGAAAAAAGCAAGACAGCAAAAACTTGCACAAAAAAAGGCAAAACAAAGACAAAAACAACTGGAAAGACAAAGAAAAGCTCAGGAACATCAAAAAAAAGTAGAAAAGAAAAAATCTCTTTTTAAAGAACTGTTCTCTACAGATTAATAGTGCAAAAAAGTCCGGGAATTCCCGGACTTTTTTGTTGATTTGTATAAAAAATTCCTCTGTGTTAAAATTCATTTATTAAATAGGAGTTCTTATGCAAACTTTAACCAAAACTCTTACAGGTGCACAAATACTTGTTGAAACTTTAAATAGTCTCGGAGTAGATACTATTTTTGGTTACCCCGGAGGTATTGTGTTAAATGTTTATGATGAACTCTTTAAACAAAATAATATCAAACATTATCTTATGCGCCATGAGCAGGCGGCTGTTCATGCTGCTGAAGGTTATGCGCGGGCTTCCGGAAAGTGCGGGGTCGTTCTTGTTACATCAGGCCCGGGGGCTACAAATATTGTAACGGGTGTTGCGGATGCTTATCTTGACGGAACTCCTCTTGTTGTTTTAACAGGTCAGGTTATGGCTAATTTACTTCATCAGGATGCCTTTCAGGAAGTCGATATTGTAGATATTACAAAATCTTGTACAAAGAAAAATTTTCAGGTTAAAAATGTTCAAAATCTTGAACAAACTATTGTTGAAGCATTTCAAACAGCAATGTCCGGCAGACAGGGGCCTGTTGTTCTAGATTTAACAAAAAATATTTTTTCGGAAACTGTAGAATTTGAGTCTTTATTATTACCTGAGCCGGCGAAAGTTTTTTCTGAACCTCAGAATGTAGGCGAGGTTTTGAATGCGATATGCACAGCCAAGCGGCCTTTAATCATTTGCGGGGGCGGAGTTGTTCAATCGGGTGCCTCTGAAGAGTTAATTGAACTTTCAAATCTTCTAAACATCCCTGTCGTTTGTTCAATGATGGGATTGGGCGGATTTCCTGCGGATAATGAAAATTATGCCGGAATGATTGGAATATTTGGCCATCCCGCCGCAAATAAAGCTGTTCGGGAGAGTGATCTGGTTTTTGCCGTAGGAACAAGATTTAATGACCGTATAAGATGTTGTTTTAATGAAAATGATTTATCTAAAAAACTAATTCATCTTGATATAAGCAAAAAAGAAATATCAAGGGTAATTCCGGCAGAAATTGAAATTGTCGGGGATGCAAAGTATGTTCTTTTACAAATCCTCGGACAATTAAGAAGCGGTGCTTACAAAATTGACTGTTCTTCACAATGGGCAAGCTATTTAAGGGAATTAAAACAACAAAACCATCAGCCGTTAAAAAGGTCTGAAAAACTCCATTCTTTTGAGGTAATGCAGGAAATTCAAAATTATCTTGAAAATATCAATCCGGTTATTGTTACGGAAGTAGGCCAGCATCAGGTCTGGGCGGCAAGGTATTTAAAGTTTAACAAACCGCGGCAATTCCTGACATCAGGCGGTCTTGGAACAATGGGGTTTGGCTTTCCTGCAGCAATAGGGGCTTCTGTTGCATTGGGCAAACAGCCGGTTGTTTGTATCGCCGGTGACGGTTCATTCCAGATGAATTTACAGGAGCTTGCAACATGTGTTGATTATGATATTCCGGTAAAAGTTTTTATATTTAATAACGGCTATTTGGGTATGGTAAGACAGTTCCAGGAAAAAAGCTGTAATGAAAGGTATTTTGCAACAAAAATTTCAAGTCCCGACTATATAAGACTTGCTGAAAGCTACGGTATTAAAGCAATAAGAGTAGAAAAAAACGGGGATATAAAATCTGCTGTTGAGGCCGCATTTAATTCTCAATCGCCTTTTATTGTCGATTTTGTAATTGAGCCTATGGAAGTCTTGTAAATCAATCCATCTGGCTGTAAACTCTTTTAATTTCCCGGATATCCTGCCACATAAGCCACTTTGGGCTTCCTTTTTCACGGGAATCGTTCCGTAATAAATAAGACGGGTGGAAAATCGGCATCATTTTAGACATGTAGGGCCCTTCAAACCATTTACCCCTGAGTTTTGTAATGCCCTGTGTTGTATTGAGCAGTGAATGAACGGCAACACGTCCGCAAAGAAGGATTATACGCGGTTTTAAAATTTCTATCTGGGCGTCTAAATATTCCCTGCAAGCTGCTTTTTCTTCCGGAAGCGGGTCGCGGTTGTCAGGAGGCCGGCATTTTAGAGTATTGCAGATATAGACATCTTTCTGTCTTGATAAACCTACTGAGTCAAAAATTTTATCCAGAAGCTGTCCTGCTTTTCCGACAAACGGTTCGCCCTGCTTATCTTCATAGTATCCGGGAGCTTCGCCGATGAGCATAAGTTTATGATTTGGCAGCCCGCCCGAGAACACAATATTTGTTCTTGTCTTTCCCAGCGGACATTTTTGGCAGGAAAGACATTTTTCTTTTATTTCTTCAAGTTTTTGAACTTCATTATTTGTTGCTTCTTGGTACATTTTTGAATAAATCTTCTATAGGAATATTGAGCGAATTTGCAATATCAAAAACGATAAAGGCGGATGGTGTTTGATATGCATTTTCAATATTTTTAACAGAATCTTTATGCACTCCAATCAATTCTGCCAGCTTTTCCTGAGAAAGTCTTTTTCTCATTCTTTCTGCCCTTATGTTATCACCCAGAATTTTTAAACGTTCATCTCTCATACTTTAATTATCGAGTATTGACAAAAAACATTCAAGTGAATATACTTATAATATGGATGAATATATTCATTTAATAAGGTAAGAAAGTAGGTTAAAATGCAAAATAGAATCCTAAAAAAGATGATGTGCTATGAAGCTGATTTACAGGAAATCAAAAATTTTCTCCAAATTCTTTATAATTGTGTTGAAAATAACAACGACTGCTATTATCTTCAACAGTTTGTCAAAATTATTGAAACAAAACTGGATAGCTTTGCCGAAAATTACGAAGAGTTAAATAATCAGGTTTGGGTATTGCTTAATTAGCATCCGGCTCAAGTATTGATATAACTGCATTATCAAGACTTAAGTATTTTTTTATTGTGTTTTCCAAATCGTCAATGGTTATATCTTCAACGGCTTTCAAATAATTTTCTATTAGTTTCAAATCTTCGCATACAGTCATATAGTATCCTATTGTTTCTCCGATTTCAGAAACTGTTTCGGCGGCGTAGGCAAAACGTGATTTTGTTTTTTTCTTTGCTTTTTCAAGTTCTTCCTGAGTAATCCGGTTTGTAAGAAGGTTTTCAATTTCTTTTTTTACGAGTTCTACTGCCAAATCGCGTTTTTCCGGTTTGAAGTTTGCCTGTACAAAGAAATTATTCCCGTCTTTGAACTGGTAATGCTCGGCATTTGCCATATTAAAGATTTGTTCAGGTTGTTTTTCTATTAAATTTTGGTACAATCTTGAACTTGTGCTTTCTCCTAAGATTATACTTATGATATCAAGTTCAATATTTTCTTTTAACTGGTTTGCCTTTGGCCCCAAAAATCCGGCCATAAGGTATGATGTGTTTGATTTCCCTTTGTTTTCAACATAAATAGTATGTTCAGTCGGAGAATCGATTTCATTAATTTTTTTAGGAGCGTTAGGGCGGCCTTTAAAGTCAAATTCTTTTGCAACCTTTTCCAGTATTTTTTGTTTATCAAAGTCTCCGACAATAATTGTTGTCATATTTTCGGGAGTATAAAAGGTTTGGTAATAATCCATAATTTGTTGGCGCGTAACCTGTGAAATTATTTCCGGATTACCTATAACGTCGCGTTTATAAGGATGTTTTTTATACATATTAAAATTGCATGCGTTGTAAACTTTTGTCCAGTTTTGGTCTTTACGCATTCTTATTTCTTCAATTACAACGTGGCGTTCCCGTTTGTCAGTAACTTTCGGGTTATTCAGATCAAACGGTGCACCTATTTCTTCTTCAGGAAGTACGGGATCAAGCATCATATCTGCGTGAAGTTCTATTGCAAGGTTTAAATCTTCACAGTTTTTCCCTTTAGGCAGGGTTACATAATAGAATGTGTAATCTTTCCAGGTTGCAGCGTTTACTATTGCCCCTTTAGCTTCAAGAGTTTTGTCAAAATATCCGGCTTTATGTTTATGTGTTCCTTTAAACATAAGATGTTCCAGAAAATGCGAAATCCCGTTATTAGTGTCATCTTCGTTAATTGAACCTGTTTTAACCCAGGTGCTGACATTTACAAGTTCGCCTTCTTTATGCGCAAGTACAATTTTATGCCCGTTTTCTCTTTCGTAAATCTCTACATCTTCTGTAAGATACGGATATTTTACTAAACTCTTCTTCATTTTTTTTAACCTCTTTACCTTATTATAACCTAAAAATTTTATTTGAGTTATAATTGTTTTATGAATATTATTAACCGTTTAAAACATAAGGTTGTGGTGTCCTGTCAGGCAATGCCTTCGGAGCCTTTGTATCTTGAAAAATGTATGGTCGCAATGATGAAATCTGTCGTAAAAGGCGGTGCCGGCGGATTGCGTGTGGCTGGCGTGAGAGATGTTAAAAATGCCAAGCATCTTTTTGATATTCCTGTTATCGGGATTACAAAACCTGATGTCATACCTTCAAACTGGCAGGAAATTGTTTATATTACGCCTGAGCTGAAAGATGTTATTGAACTTGTTGAGGCTGGTGCTGATATTATTGCTTTTGACGGAACAATGAGGGAAAGACCTAACGGTGCAAAGCTTGAAGAATTGATTAAATATGTCAGGATTAATAATCGTGTTTCAATGGCGGATATTTCGACTCTTGAAGAAGGTTTGAATGCTGAAAAACTCGGTGCAAATATGTTATCTACAACTTTATCGGGTTATACCCAGTTCTCCCAAAACCGCGGTGCAGGCCCTGATTTTGAACTTTTAAAACAGCTTGTTGATAATACGAATTTGCCTGTTGTTCTTGAGGGACGCATTTGGGAGCCTGAAGAAGTTGACAAGGCATTTGAAATTGGTGCGCATTGTGTTGTTATAGGTTCGGCTATTACAAGACCGCAGTTGATTACGAAAAGATTTGTGCAAAGGGGGTAGTATATGGCTTTTAAAAGGGCTTTAGCAATTGATGTCGGCGGGACAAAAATATACAATGCAGTGGTAAACGACAAAGGCGAAATAATTTCGGGAATTGAAAGACGCCTTACGCCGAAAACTTTTGAAGAAATAAAAGCTGTGTTTGAAGAAATTATAGCCAAATATGAAAAACAGGTCGATGTAATTGCTTTTTCAACATGCGGTGCGGTGAATAATACTAATGACGGAATTTTAGGTTCAACAGGAAACATTGCAAAAGAATACCCTTCAATGGATTTTAAAAGTCTTAGTAAAAAGCCTGTTTTTGTTGAAAATGATGCTAATGCTGCTGCGTGGGCGGAGCATGTTATCGGTTCATCTAAAGGAATGCCGTATTCAATAATGTTGACACTCGGAACAGGGGTCGGCGGCGGAATTATTCTTGATAATAAACTTTATAAAGGTAAAAACGGCGCGGCTGGCGAAATGCATTTTAAAATGAGAACAGATAAGAATAGACAATGCACATGCGGAAGCTGGGATTGTTTTGAAATCTATGCCTCCGGTACAGGTTTGAAAAAGACGGCCGAAGAAATTTCCGGAGATCCGGATATTACAACATACGACGTTATTGAAAATAAAGACAGACCCATAATGAAAAAAATTCTTGAACAATGGCAAAATGAAATTCTGGCAGGTATAATCGGGCTTGCAAATATTTTTGACCCGAATGTCGTTGTTCTTTCAGGTTCAATGGCTGAATTTGTCGAT
>CALVEX010000015.1 GCA_944326655.1 Candidatus Gastranaerophilales bacterium
TTAAAAACCCGTCAATACCTTTTTTTACCGCATCCGGAAAGATTTTTTGCAGGTCTTGTGCTATAACACCGACATGAGGTGTTTTCTTTTCATCTTTTTTAAAGGTGTAGTTAAATACTTTCAGCTGCCTAATTTTGTCTAAACCTGATGTGTTCTCGCTTCCTACGTATTTTAAGCGGTGATCAGAAGAAGAGTTATATTTGAATGTTCCAACTACTTCTAAATTTCCCGGAATATAAACAGTTGTGGATGAAGTCCCAAGATATACTATATTTGAAAGATTTTTACGGCTGCTATATTGTTCCGGTCCTGAATTTGCTCCAAAGCAGGCAACATTACTGCCGGTAGCATATTTGCAAGCCCTAAATCCGACCGCAACATTATTTTCACTATTTGCTACTGCTCCATTACCAATTGATACAGATCTGTATCCTTTTGATATAGCACGGTCACCGATAGTTACAGAGTTCGTATGTTCCGCTCTGGCGCCGCTGCCTATTGCAAGACTTGAATGGCCTGCTGTCGGAACAGCTAAAGGACTATCATCTGATGGGGCAGACATACCTATTACAATAGAGTTATTATTTGTTGTTTCAATACCTTCACCAATTACAATAGAGGCATAAGATTTGTTATTATTATATTCACTAACAGTTATATCTTTCCCGATTGATATACCGCTGCGCCCCAAAGAATTAATGTTATTACCTATAGCAATAGCTCCCTCACCGTCGGATATTGTCTCTTTACCGATTGCTATAGCCCCTTCGCCTGCAGCGCTGGTTGTGTTTCCCATTACAATTGCGGAAACGCCTGTTGCATTTATGCCGCTGCCGAGACTTATTGCATAATTCCCTGTAGAGTTTGTTTCTCCGCCGATTGCAATTGAAAAGGCTCCTGTCGCATTTGCAGAACTGGAGTTTGAAGAACTGCCTCCTATAGCTATACTTTTGTCGCCTGCCGCTTCAGAATGTGAACCGATTGCTATAGCATAATCACTTGTGTGCTCAGCCGGAGGAGCAACAATGCTCGCACTATTACCGATTGCTATGGTGTCATCATAGTCGCCTATGTTTATACTTCTGCCTATGCCTACTGAATTTTCTCCATTTACTGTAACAGTTCTTCCAATGGCAATTGAACCATCATTTAAAGCGGTGGTATTTTGACCGATGGCAGTTGTATTATTTTGTGTAGCATATGTACTGCTGCCTATTGCAATTCCTCCGTGAGCATCATTTTCATTTACTCCTACTATAGTTGAGTTGTTTCCAATAACTATTGAATTATCGCCACTATTTGGACAACTGTAGCCTATAGCTATACTTTCTTCCCCAGTTACATTTGAACTGCTGCCAATTGAAACAGATCTGAGGCCATTGACTGTAGAGTATTCTCCCATAACTATGGCATGATCAGATGATGTACTAATATCACTTCCGATAGTTATAGAACGCAAGCCGTTTGCAGTTGCACGGGAACCTATGGATAAAGCAGTTTGATCGCCGGCACCGCCTTCTGAGCCTATACCAATTGCATAATCATTGCCGGCTCTCACCTGATAACCGAGTGCAATAGCATTCAGACCTGTGGCACTTACAAAACCAGGCCCTACAGCAACAGCATTACTCCCTAATGCTGTGCCATTAGTTAATGTTCCCAATAGTACACCATCATCCATAAACAGCCGTCCTAAAGTTAGGTTATTCTGTTTAAACAATATGTGGTTTCTTCCCTCAGGTGCATTAAGTATTAAACGCGAAGCTTCATCATTTGCATCTACTTCCTGCTGGCCTATCATGGCAGTTTGGGAACTCCCTATCCCAAAATAAGCATCAGAACCGTTTGTTGCCCATTGCCACGGAGAGGACTGGTCAAGTTTGTTCCTTGTTGTCATTACAGGTGCCATTGCAGCCATTATAATACTCAAAATTAACATGACGACCATCATCTCAGCTAGTGTAAAACCGAAATGAGATTTCTGCCTATACCCGAAAAGCCCAAAACCGTTATG
Organism: Candidatus Gastranaerophilales bacterium; assembly: GCA_944326655.1. GTDB lineage: Bacteria > Cyanobacteriota > Vampirovibrionia > Gastranaerophilales > Gastranaerophilaceae > Stercorousia. Next base: position 2,015 of record CALVEX010000015.1, read on the forward strand.
AGGAGTGCTTAGAGTGCTCCCCCCCCCCGAAGTTCCGCAAATGCAGACATATCAACGTTTTCCATCAAATTACCTCTTTTATATTATTCTATCATTCCTTAATTATTATTATAAACTATATTCAGGTAATTTTCAACAGTTTAATAAAATTTCATTATAAGTTTTGAAATGTGTTTTACAAACTTCTTTTAATTTATCTTTACCGTGCTTTTTAATAAATTCCAAAGCAGCTGTTTTTACAAGGCCTGAACAACCCTTTTGAAATTTTATTCCGTAAGTATCTTCCATATTCTGCATTTTTTGAACAAAAGCAGCTCTGGCAAGAACAGAGGCGGCGGCCACGGCAATATCGCTTTCGGCCTTACACATTTGTACTAACCTTATACTCCTGCCGTTTTTCATTAATGCGGATTTAATCAAACTTTCATCGCCAAATTTATCTGACAGTGCGTATTCGCATGTGCTGCTGTTCAGAATATTTTCTATTGCCCTTGCGTGCCCCCAGGCAAGAAGTCTGTTAAGATTTTTTATATTGGCGTAAAGTTCGTTATATTTAGGATTAGAAATCATAATGACAGAATGCGGGGCATGCTTTTTTATTTCAACTGAAAGCGACAGCATTTTTTTATCAGTCAACTTTTTGCTGTCTTTTATTCCCAAATTTTTAAACAGCTCAGCATTTTTTTCATCAACAAGAACACCTGCAACCACAAGAGGGCCAAAAAAGTCTCCCTTGCCGGATTCATCTGTTCCTATATGCGGTATAAATTCTGTCATAATTCCTCATTGATTAAAATATTTACTGTAATGTACTCGGAACCGCCATCGGTATGGGTGCTGCTGCCGGCTTTGAGGGTGGAGCCTGTGTTGATGGAGGAACAAGCAGATTTTGCTGCTTGGGTTGTTTTGCCGGTTCAGGCTTTTTATTATCCGCATTAATCGTTTTTACAACATTTTGTACTGCTTCCTGAGCTGTTTGTGCAGACTGTTCATCTAAAGTCTGCGGTTGTTGTATCTGTTGCGGAGTTTGCTGCTCCTGTCCTTCTTTTTCTTCCTCTCCGATAATTTTTACATTCGAACCCGCCGCAAAAGGCATCAGCTGAATTTCCGGATAATTAAACTCGGTTTTTCCATATGGTTCGGTTGCGACTTTCATCATATCTTTCCATATCAACGCCGGAACAGTCCCGCCCTGTACAGCTTTATTCATAACCGTATTATCATCATTCCCGACCCAAACACCTGCTGCAATATCAGGGGTATAGCCTACAAAATAAGCATCTTTATTATCATCCGTTGTTCCGGTTTTTCCGGCAGCAGGTTTACCGATATTTGCGGCTCTGCCCGTACCGTTTGTAATAACAGTACGCATCATAGCAGTCATTTCAGCAGCAGTATTCACGCTTAACTGATGTGAAACCTTAGTTTTCGGAGCCCTGTAAACAACTTTTCCGCGAGAAGTTTCAACTCTTTCTACAGAATAAGGCTGGACAACATACCCTCCGTTTGCAAACGCTCCGTAAGCCCTTGTGAATTCAAAAAGTTTAACGCCGTTTGATCCGAGTGCAATTGTATAGTCGTATTCAAGCGGGGTTTCAATTCCCAAAACCCTTGCAACCTGAATAACAGAACGAATGCCTACTTCTTTAATCAATCTTGCCGCACAAACATTTGATGATACCATCAAAGCTGTATAAACAGGGATTTTCCCTCTGTATTTGTTCCCGTAATTGTGGGGAGACCACTGTCCTATAGTAATCGGTCTGTCTTCTATCATATCGTTAGGGCTGATACCTTTTTCCATGGCAGCAGCGTAAACAATAGGCTTAAAAGCGGATCCGGGAGGTCTTACAGCCTGTGTAACCCTGTCATATTGACTTTTTGTATAGTCTTTTCCGCCGGAATAAACAAGTATCTTTCCGTCAATCGGACTGTATGCAAAAACAGCAGCCTGATTGTTATCCCCTCTCAACCCCCAGTTAATGAGATTTTTTCTGATTGCTTCGTCAGCAGCCTTTTGGGCCTTATAATTCAAGGTTGTAACAACTTTATAGCCGCCCTGGGAAATTTCAGCCTCATCAAAACCGAGACTTTCAAGCTCTTTCAAAACATAGTCACAAAAATACGGGGCTTTGTTTGTTGTATAAAACTGCGGGACTTTAGCCAAATGAAGCGTTTGCTCTTTTGCAGACTCGTATTCATCTTTTGTAATATAGCGCATTTTATACATTCTCATAAGAACCTGGTTGCGTCTTTGTAAAGCCAAATCCATATTATTAAAAGGGTTATAAACAGACGGCGCCTGAGGTAGACCGGCTATCAAAGCAAGTTCCGAAAGGTTGCAGTCTTTCAAATGTTTATCAAAATAAATCTGTGCGGCAGCCTCAACCCCGTATGCACCGGCGCCGAGATAAACATTATTCATATACATTTCCAAAATCTGGTCTTTAGAAATTGTTTTTTCTATCCTTGCAGCAATAAAGAGTTCTTTCAGTTTTCTGTCAAAAGTTCTTTCATTGTTCAAAAACAAAACCCTTGCAAGCTGCTGGGTAATCGTACTTGCGCCCTGTACAACCCGTCCCGCAAGTACATTTTGAACCATTGAACGGGCAAGACCTGTCAGGTCATAGCCGTGATGACGGTAAAAATTCTTATCCTCTGTTGCTATCAAAGCCTTTTTAAAATTATCCGGAATATCTTTCAGCTCAATTTTTTCATAAGTATATGCAGTAAATGTTTTTATTATCTCATCATCCGAAGAATAGATTTTTGTAACAATATTAGGTTTAAACTGTTCCAAATTGTTGATGGGCGGAAGCGATGACAAATAAAGCTCCAGTGATGCAACACCCGCAAGAAGGCATGCACAACCCATTATAAAAACAAACTTTATCGTTGAAAGAAAACCATTGCCTTTCTTTTTTGAATTTTTTGATATATTTGCCTTTGCCATTTCTCTGGCTCTTGAATTTCTGTTTACATAGTATTTTGACATTAATACTCCCTCATGAACTTCCTAATTCTATTATAAAATAATTTTATTGGCAAATATAAAAGATTAATATCGCAGTTTACATTAAAAAATAAATTCTCTCCCCTAAAGTGAGGGGAAATATAAAGTTTTGTCATTACGAGGCACGCAGTGCCGTAGTAATCGCATAATCGTTCCTCACCCACCCCTAGCCCCTCCCCTCAAGGGAGGGGATTATTCATTATCGTTGTCATTACGAGGAGGGCTTTGCCCGACGTGGTAATCGCATAATCGTCGGATTTTTACAACTCTGCGATTGCAATCAGCATAACATGTCCCCTCCCTTGAGGGGAGGGGAATATAAGGGGAGGGTGAGGTTATTCGATTGCCACGGTAGTTTTACACGCTGGCAATGACAAGTTTTTCGTGAGCTCTGCTCACTGATACTAGCATACCCTCCTACCTTCTTATCTTCCAATCTTCCAAAATCACCCCTCACCCTAACCCTCTCCCGCAGGGGGAGAGGGAACAATATTAACTCACTGAAACGAACTTAGCGTCTTAGCGCCTGAAAAAATCTCAACCTCACCCCTGCCCTCTCCTTAAAAAGGAGAGGGGGAAAATTCTATTTTCTCCCCGACGAATTGACCTTCGTCCGGGAGAGAAAAAAATATTAATTTCAAATATAATGTGCTATCATTAAATTATGTTTGATTTTTTATTCGTAATAATAAACGAAATACGTTCATACTTTGTGCCGGAAAAAGTAACCTATGAAATAACGGGCGAATGCAAAAAGTGCGGCAAATGCTGTAATTATATGTACAGCTATGATACTTATACGGAAAAAGAATTTAAAATAATGCAATTTATTTTCCCCGCTTACAAAAGATTTTATATTAAAGGAAAAGACGAAGAAGGAAATCTCATTTTTGCATGCAAACTTGTGACAAAAGAAGGGTTATGCTCTGACTACGAACACAGGCTTCCCATGTGCAGAAAATATCCCGCCAAGCGGATATTCTACCCCGGGAAACTTCATGAAGGATGCGGGTACAAGGTAAATATAAAAAGTTTTAAAGATTATTTAAAATAATATTCTTATTTTTGCCTGATTTTTATTAACAAAAGTTACAATATTTAAAGTTTTTGAAATTTTATGCCGTTAATAATTTTAGTATAACTATCAGGAGTTTTATGAGTTTAGTCATCGATTCAAACCTTGAATATCTGCAAACGGCATTACATATCAGTGCTGTAAAATTTCAGGACGAATATTCAAACATGTCCGTTGAAGAAATCATTGAGGCAGAAGCCGCAGCGGGCAACCAGCTTGCAATTGAACTTGCAAGCGAATTAACTTCCAACGTCAGCCTGGTTATGGAATTGTTTGATCTTGCCGATACAAATAACAAATATATGATTTTAAGAGAGATGACAGCCCAGCAGCTCCAGCAGTTTTTACCCCAGATGGAGAATAAAGATTTATTACAAGGATTATATTTCTTTACGGATGACAAGTTAATGAAAATGCTTGAGGAACTCCCGCCGGACCAATTGGTGAATACAGCATTTGAACTTTTTTCCCAGGAAGAAATTGTCCAGTTAATGCCGGATGAACAGTTAAATAAATTCCTGACAAGCACAGATATTGATAAAAATAAAATTCTAAAACATATTCAGTCTATTCCGGAAGAATATGTTGCACAGGTTCTTGAACAAATTTCCGGCGAACCTGTAGAAAGCATGAAAAGCTTTGATTTAAGCAAACAGTTCGGCGAGCTTAATCCTTTGGAATACAAAGATGCATTAATGGCTTTTCAGCCGACACAAAAGCAGCAGCTTGTACTTTCTCTTGCAAAAGAGCATAATGAATGGTTTCAGCTTTTTGATGCACACGCCTATACAAGTATAATCAACCGTGAAAAACAAAAGCCGGAAGTTATAAAAGCAATGTCGGTTATAGAACCCGAACATATCCAGAAAATGATGGAAGAATTGCCAAATGACCTTTTATCAGTAGTAATCACACAGATTGACACTGAAAAATTTGCAGAAATACTGATGAATGAATTTCCGGAAGTTATGGCAGATATAATTATGCAATAGGAATGATTATCTAAAACCGTAAAAGATTGTTAATGTTTGTTTCCAGATAATTTGCAAGCACGGTAATCTTTGCAAGCGACATATTTTGAATGCCCCGTTCGATACGGCTGATATACTCTCTGTTCACGCTCATTTTTTCGGCAAGTGTTTCCTGTGAATAACCGAGCCGTACTCTTTCCGCCTTAACATTTCGGCCGAATTGTTTTAGTATCTCTTTATCATTATACATATATACCTATTTTACAAATGTTGACAATATTTTACTTGTACCTTATAATTACTCGTAGCGGACACTTATAAATATCTATTTAGTTAATGAGTACTTATAAAATGTCAAACGAGTTAACACCCAGAGAACTTGAGATTTTGTATTTAATAGCTAATGGTTATTCTAATGCTGAAATTGCGGCTGTTTTATTTTTGAGCCCCCATACAATAAAAGTTCTGGTTACCGCAATACTGAGAAAGCTGAATTCAAGAAACAGGGCGCAGGCCGTCTTTATTGCAACTTACGGCGGACTTTTAAAAAATAAAACTTCATGTGTTCATGGTCTCAAACAAAAAATTTAGGGCTTCTTCACTAAACATAAATTTCATATTTTTACGGTTGTAATCGGGGTTAAGCCTAAATTCTTTTACTGTTATATTACCATTATACCCGCATGCGGCAAACATTAAACCTACAGGTTTCCGTTCGCTTGATGAAGGGCCGGCTACCCCTGTTGTACAAAGCACAATATCAGACCCGGTAAGCTGCATCAACCCCTGCGCCATTTCCCGCGCGCATTCTGCGCTGACAGCACCGTATTTATCCAAAGTTTCATGTGAAACATTTAGTATTCTCTTTTTTGCTTCATTTGAATATGTTACAAAATTTGCATTGATATAAGCAGAACTGCCCGGAACATCAGTCAGCCTTGAACTTATCAGTCCGCCCGTACAAGATTCAGCCGTCGAAATCTTTATTGCATTTCGCAATAATATTTTGCCGATTTTATCAGGGGTATCTGATTTTAGACTCAATAAAAATGCTTTAAAATTTAAAAAAGTTCTAATCATATATATGATTTTGTTTTATAAATTTTTTTTGTCAACAAAATTTTACATGTAAATTTATTTTTTACTTTTTATGTAATATCATGTAGCAACAGGAGAAAATAAAAAGCATGCCAGTAAAAGATAAAGAAAATAATTTTGGAATGCTTCCGCAGAATATTGAAGCGGAAGAAGCAGTACTCGGAGCGATTCTGGTTAACCCCAATGTAATAACAAAAGTTGTAGAAGTTTTGAAACCCGAAAGTTTTTACAAACCGGCGCACAGATATATTTATGATGCCATGCTCCAGTTGTTTAATTCAAATGAGAGAATTGATATTGTTTCCGTTTCAGATGTTTTGAGCTACAATTCAAAACTTGAAACAATCGGCGGACGTGCTTTTGTAAATGATTTATGCTACAAAACAATTACAACATCAAATATTGATTATTACGCAAAAATTGTTCAGGAAAAAGCAATAAAAAGGGCGCTGATTAACGCAGGCTCGGAAATTGTTTCATTCGGCTACGACGTAAATCCTATTGACCAGTCGCTTGACAGTGCGGAAAAACTCATATTTGACATAGCTTCTAAAAAAGCAACATCAGATTTGGTTCATGTTAAAGATCTTGTTTTAAATACTTATGAAAAAATCGAATACCGGTATGAACATAAAGATGAATTAACAGGGGTTCCGACCGGATTTTATGAACTTGACGCAATTTTAAACGGTTTGCAAAAGTCGGATTTAATAATTCTTGCAGCACGTCCCGCAATGGGAAAAACCGCACTTGCCTTAAATATTGCACAAAATGTAGCGCTGAAAGCAAAAACTCCTGTTGCTGTGTTTTCTCTTGAAATGTCAAAAGACCAGTTAATGCAGCGTATGTTATGCTCAGAAGCCGAAATAGATTCCCAGAGGGTAAAAACCGGCAATATGCAAAGCAAGGACTGGGAAAAACTTGCAACCGCAATGAACGCGTTTGCACAGGCGCCTATTTATATTGACGATACATCAGGATGTACAATTACTGATATACGTGCAAAATGCAGAAGATTGAAAATGGAAGAAAAAAATCTCGGGCTGGTTTTAATTGATTATCTTCAATTAATGGAAAGCTCCGGCAGGGAAGATCGTATGCAGCAGATTTCCGCTATATCAAGAGGTTTAAAAATTCTCGCAAAAGAACTTGATGTTCCGGTAATTGCCCTGTCACAGCTTTCACGCGCCGTTGAATCCAGAACAGACAAACGTCCCATGCTTTCTGACTTGAGAGAGTCAGGTTCAATCGAACAGGATGCCGATATTGTAATGTTTATTTACCGTGATGAATATTACAGAAAAACTGAAGACGGCGAAGAAGATATTGCAGCAAAAGCAGCTTCCAAAGGTGAATCCGAAGTTATTATCGCAAAACACAGAAACGGGTCTGTCGGAACAGTAAAACTTCTGTTCCAGGGCAATATTACCAAATTTAAAAATCCTATTAAAACAGATGTGTTCTAGTATTAATAAAGTTTTTTAATTTTGTCCTTACACTCGGATTGAATATATTTCGTTAATTTCATCATATTGCCAAAAATTTTATCCGGAACAATATGTTCCATTTTGCAGGCAATATCTACGGCTTCTGATTTTTCGGCTCCGAGAACTGTCATAAAAAATTCCGCAAGATTTTCATGTTTTTCAAGAATTTTTTTTGCTATCTGTTCGCCCTCAACTGTAAGTGTAATTTCAGAATAAGGTGCATAATTTATCAGTTTTTTTTCGGCAAGCACATTTAAAGCGCCTGTTACGGAAGCTTTTTTTACATTCAAAGCCGCCGCAATCACGGTAACTTTTGCACGTCCGTTTGTTTTAATTTGATTGTAAATCTCTTCAATATAGTCTTCCAGACTATAAGACAACTTTTCCATTTTTTATAAACTCCTGACTATTTTAATTATTTCCTGCGGGCGGTCAACAATAAAATCAGCCCCTTTAAGGTAATCTTTTGTCCTGAATCCCCATGTAACACCTATACACTTCAGTCCGGCATTTTTGGCCGTTTCAACATCGACATCAGAGTCTCCGGCGTAAATTGTCGAATTTTTAACGGCGCCCAGCTCTTGCATTGCCTTTAAAACTCCGTCAGGCGCAGGCTTTTGGGGAACATCATCAGATTGGCCGATTGCTGTATCAACCAAATTTCCAAAATACTTTTTGCATAAATCTTTTACAGCCATGTCAAACTTGTTAGACACTACACCAATTTTTATATTTTCCCTGTGTAATTCTTCAAGAATTTCCAAAATACCTTCATAGGGCTTTGTGTGATTGCACATATTTTCAGAATAATTTTTTTTAAATACTTCAAGACATTCGTCAATATTTTTGCAATCATCCGGGACTGCGCGTTCGATAAGTTTTCTTACCCCGTTGCCGACAAAACATCTTACATCGTTTAGCGAACGTTCAGGATAGCCGAATTTGCAAAGCGCAAAATTTGCGGCTTCTTTCAAATCTTCAAGCGTATTTAATAAAGTTCCGTCCAAATCAAAAATAACCGTTTTTATCATAAGTCGATTTTATCACAGAAAAAATCGTAAAAATGATAAAATTGCAAAGGATATTTTTTTGTTAAATCTTCCAAAAATTTAATATACTGATTTTGAAGTTCAGCAAGTCTTTCTTTACGGCCGGCGCTAAATTCAAACTTTTTCAAATGTATTGCATATTTGCCGTCTTTTTCTCTTATACAGACAATAAGATAAACCGGAACATCCATAATAAGAGAGAACCTAAAAGCTCCAATCGGGAAATTAGCCCTATGCCCTAAAAAGTCGGAAGAAAAAACAGCATCCGCATTATGAGCTGAAATTCTATCGCCGGCTATAAAAATAATTTCACCTTTATCAAGTTTGTCCTTTATATCAATAGAAGTTGTCAAATCAATGTCTTCAACAGGATAAACATTTATAGGGTCATCAGGTGCAATTTTTGAGAGAAAGTTTTTAAATATTTTACACTGATTAACCTCAAGAAATATATTAACCTTTATCCAGTCAATTTCAGTACCGGATTTAAAAAACACTCTCATAGCATTAGTATTGCCAAGATGCGAACATAAAAAACATACACCTTTTCTCCGGTTAAAATCATTAAAGAGAATTTGTTTATCTTTTTCATCCGCAAAATAAATATTCTTTACCCCAAACCTGTCCGTGTACATTTCCATTGTATCAATAAGTGTATATGCATAATTCAGAAAATGTCTGAAAGCCTGCAGCAAACTTCCATTGCCGGATACAATTTTTTGGAATTTCTGAGAACATTTTCTAATCTTAGGCGCCCCCAAAAATGCGAATAAAGTAACAAAAAATACAATAAATTGAACGGGTTTTCTTCCCGCAATTTTATAAATATACCACAACAGCATCAATCTTTTATGTCCTGCTGCTTGTTCTTTAACTTCATACCATTTCATTTATTTCAATCCCGTTATAATTACGAAAAACCCATTCGGCTACTTACGTATAACTTCCAGCAGTGTGTAGTCGTGAACTCCGACATTTTCATATTTTTTGCCAAGCTTCAAGCCTGCCTTTTCAATAAGCTCGAGCATTCGTTTTTCACTATACATTCTGCTTTTGCCGTTTGCCATACAGGTAAAATAAAGCGAAATATGAACAAGGGAGTATTGAGCGCCCTCAAACATCTGTTTGTCGGTAAACGGTTCCAAAATATAAATCTTTGTATCATTATCCATTGCATTTTTTATATTGATGAGAATTGATACAATTTGTTCTTCGGAAAAACAATCCAAAAACTGGCTCATAAAAACAGCTCCTGAAATTTCAGGCATCTGTGATTGAAGCACGTCAACACCATGAAATTTAAGCCTGTCATTTGCAAGATGTTTTTTAGCTTCCTCAATATTTTCAGGCAGGTCAATCATATTAACAATACAATCTTTATCAAATTCAAGACATGCACGTTCAAATTTACCCGTGTTGCCGCCGATATCAAAAATCTGTTTCGGTTTATTTTCAAAAATTATTTTCAAAACTTCTTCAAAGCATCTGTCCGAATAAAAATGGTCAAATCCAAACCAGCTTTTTTTCATATCATCAGGTAACTTATGCAATGCATTATAAATAGTAGGATAATCACCTATAAATTTTTTACATCCGGCAGGTTCAGACGTTTCATAAGAATGTATAAGCTCGGAAGCACCCCGATAGCAGACATCTTTTACAAAATTGAAATTAACTTTTGTCATTTCATTTGATAAAAATGCAGATGCAACAAGCGAATTTACATATTTACCTTCGGTGTTTACTGTCAGACCGGCGCAGCATGCAACCTCTAAAAGAGTTTCAGCCGTATATTTTGAGATTTTGCAATGCTCGATAATTTCTTCAACAGTTGACGGATTTTCTTCTAGAAATTCCAAAATTCCGAATTTTAACATCGCTGACACCGCCTGAAAAGTTAAAGGAGCAAACGCAATTTTCTGTGCATCAGCAAGCGCCTTTATCCGTGGTGATATATGTCTTTTTACTCTTCTGTATTTCATACTTTATCCTTTTTATATTCTTGTAATAGAAGTCCGGATGCCAAGAGGTCAAGCTATTATCTGCGCTCCGCGCAAAAATCAACTCTTTAAACAATCCTGCCTTTCTCCCCTCTTGCCTTCCGTTTCTCCATTCTTTATCAATATTATACTAAAAATATACGAACTCAAAAGCCCGACAGCCAAAACGGTTCCAAGAGCGCTTATAAGCCTGAATCCGGCACAGGCAAGCAGAGCAAAAGAAAATACACTTGTCAAACAGGACATTAAAACCGCATCTTTAAATTTCTTAGCTCCGGCAAACCTGAATACAGAATAATCGAGCCCGAAACCTATTATCAAAAATACAGCAAGTATATGGAAAAAATTCACGGGACATTTGAACAATCCCAGCACCCCGAAAACAAAAATTACTGCAAATACGGACGGCGAAATAATTTTAAAAGCGGATTTAAAATCATAAATTTTTGCCAGCAGAATATACAAAAGTCCGAATATAGGAAGCAATAACCCAAGACAGATTAATCTGCATTTTTTTATTTGTGCGGAAATATCCCGCTGGAAATTAATTGCTTTTATACCGTCAATTTCCGCTCCTTCGTAGTTGTATGCAATTACAATTGAAGAATTTTCATCTATCAGAAAATTGTTCTTCAGGAATGAAAAATCATCTCCCGGAGTTAAAAATCCGTTGTTATAATTCTCAGTCATTAATTTATGTCTCTGCGCAGAAGGCAAAAATTGGGCATATTCATCCAGTTTATCCTTATAGAGTTGTTTTCTTAACATCCGGTTTTGCCTCTGGCGTTTTTCCGACGGAACATATTTGCTCAAAGACTGAAAACTTATCCCCTGCTCCGTTAATTTATCCTCAATAACTTCTTCTTTTTGAAGGATATCTTCTATTGTTTCGCCTTTCACAACAAAAATGGATAAGTCTCCGTTAGACTGAACGAGTTCGCCGAATAATTTTTCAGCATTAACCAAAAATTTCGGAGGTACATACATATTTTTGATGTTGTCATCAAAAGTTGTCCGCATAATTCCGAAAAGAGAAATAACGAAAATTGTATAAAAAATAATTTTACCGTACTTTTCAGGAATTTCAATATGTTTTATACTGCGTTTTTTACCTGTAATATTTCCGGATATTAAAGGGTAAAATAAAATAACTATTAAATATACAGTTGCAAGTCCGGTTATGGTAAATATAGAAATTTGTTTAAGCAAAATAAAATTTGAAAATAAAAGAACAGCAAATGCGCTGACTGTTGTTAAAAGACTTACGGTCAAACTTTTAAAAATCTCTTTAACCGTATCATCTCCCTCATCAGACACAAAATAATGAAGTGAATAATCAACACAAATACCGATTAAAGTTGTTGAAAAAACAAAAGTTAAAATATGAATATCCCTGAAAAACAATGATGTAACAGCGTATCCCGTAAAAATTCCCGTCCCTATGCTTAATGCAATCGGAATTAAAGGTTTTAAAGATTTGAAATACCAGAATACAAGCCCTGTAATAAATAATGTTGATAATATGCATATAAGGTTAATCTCAAACATTGAACGGCTGCTTGCATAGTAAGAATGCACCGGTGCTCCGGTGAGAAAAATTTTTACCCCGTCTTTTGAAAGTTCCTGCTGAATTTTTACAAGATTTTTTATTTCATCATTCAGAATTGTCGGAGAAAGCGCAAGGTTGTTATCCACAGTCAGCATCACAAGGCTGTAAAATTTCCCGTTGTATTCAAACGGAGTAAAATCTGATGCAGAACCATTTTCCGATAAATTCATCACAAAATCCGTTAAAAGCAAAAAAGGATCGTCCTCTATCGAGCCTATTGGCTGCATTATCGGATTGTAAAGAGCTTCAAGCGAATTTTCTTCAACAGCTTCATATTCTTTTGCCCGCAAGAGGCTGTAAGTTTTAGGGGAGAGAAGATTGTTGTGATATTTTTCATAACCCGAAAGGATTTTTAAAATATCAGCATTTACAATATGCATTTTATCTTTGTCAATTTCATTGTAAAAAAATTTTGATATTTCTTCAGATTTTTCCGGAGAATCGCTTTCTACAATTATATTAATCTTTGCTGAAAATCTTGTACTCAAATCAACAAGAATATTTTCACTTTCCGCAAACAAAGCTTTTAATATATTTGTTTCAGTTCCGGCAGGCCTGATTGCAATTAACAGCCCGAGTGCCAAAAGTATTATGATAAAAACTATTCTTAATGTATTAATCAGTTTGTTTTGCATTGTTGAAAAGAAATTTCTGTTTTTCCGTTTTTAATGGTAGATATCCTGATAAACTGAATATCCGATTTGCCCTTAATTATTATATCATGAAGCTGGGAAGCCGGAGCGGAACCTTTTTTAGGTATCAAACCGACAGTCCAAAAGTCATTTTCTTTAGTGAAATAAAGGTCAAAATTTTTATCCAGATATGCAAAATTTTTGTTAGATACAGCTTTGATGATTTCATTAATCTGCTTATTTTTTGAGGATGTGTAAGAAACAGTGGATTTTATCGGGTATAATGTTTCAAAAATTGCCCCTTTATCCTTTATAAATCTGAAATTTCCACCGGATTTTAAAACAGCGGATTCAAGATATTTTTCCTGTGTAAATTTACAGGCAGCATCCCCGAGCTCGGGCATATGATTTGAAATATCTTTGCTTGTTGACTGGTGGTTAAAAACATCATCAGAAGCAAAGCAAAAATTTATAGAGCAAAAAATTATCAATAATAAAAAATAAAATCTATTCATACTCCTCCAACTTTTCAACAAATTTTTTCGGCGGAACATAAATACTTTCGCCTGTTTTTGCATTTATACATATCTGCATGCTTTTTGCTTTAAAAAGTTTCTCTCCCGTATTTGCATCAAAAATCTCATATTTTATATATAAAGCAGGGTCATACTCTGTTATTTCCGTTACGACTTTTAGTTTTTGCGAGAATACGGCCGATTTAATGAATTTTAAATCCATTGTTGCAACCGGATATGCAATCCCCTCATTCATCATATCTGTATAAGTGTAGCCGATTTTTGAGAGCAAATCGCATCTTGCAGCTTCCAAATATTTTACATAGTTCCCGTGCCAGACAACACCCATAGGATCTAAATCGTAAAAAGGCACTTCAATAATTGTTTCAGCTTTAATCTCTTTCATAAAAATATTATAGAACAAAAGTTCCCGAAGAAAAAATTTTATCGTCTTTTGTAAATTTAAAATCAATTGAAGTATCAGATTTTGTCAAACAGAGGTAAACTTTTTCGTCAGGTTTAATAATTGAAGAAAACTTAATCTTTTTAACTTTTTGCGGTACAAAATCAAGATTAAATGCATCCCTGATAAATTCTTTTACAAAGAATAACTGCACAACCCCGGGCAAAATCGGAAAATCTGTAAAATGTCCCTGAAAAAAGTTACTCTCATGCGGGAAAATCAAACAAATCTGTGCATATTCCGAAGTTACGGATGACTCAAGCACATAAGGATAAGTAACGTTAGTATTAAAAATTTCCTTAATTCTTTCAGCATTAACTTTCCCGCGTTCATTCAACGGCAGATCAAAAAGAAAACGCCATTTCTTGCAGCGTGCCGCTGCACCAACCGTATTAGCTTTTATAATTTTTACAAGTTCAAGTTTTCCGTTTTTTTCTAAAATTTGTCTGCCCTTTTCATTCAATACAACAGCGGCGCAAAGCCTGTCATCAAGCTCAAGACAGTATGATTTTTCGATTAGTTCATGCGAATTCAAAATCTTTTCCGTTTCGTCAAGAGAAATTCTCTTCTCCTGAATTTTTACAATCCTGTCGCTCCGGCCTTTTACCCTAAAACCATCATCAAAAAATTCCAGCTCATCATTAAGTATAAATTCCGGCTCATCAAAATAAGGAGATTTTATCTTTCCGTTTTCGTATTTTACGTTATCAAAAAATTTTAAATTTTCTTTTGAAGATTTTCTGTAAGCTATAACCCCTGTTTCGGTACTGCCGTAAATATCTGTTACCGGACACATTTTTTCAAAATATTCAAACACATTATTCTCAAGGTTTGCACCGGCCGTAATAATCATAAGCGGGTTAATTTTAAACTTAAAATCATATCTGGCAAGTTTTTCCAGAAACGAAGGGGTTGAAACAAACACATATTTTTCATAATCCTTAATATCTTCCGGATAAAAAACCCGTTCGCCGTCAACTTTACATCCGGTAACTTTCGGAAGCATTACGGTAAAAGTTGCGCCAAACATGTGCTCGGAGCTTACGGTTGAAACAATAACAGCATTTTTTGAGATATTAAAAAAATCTGCCATATCATACGCTTCTTTGTATAGAGCTTCGTAACTTTTTTTAATAACTTTCGGCTCCCCTGTAGAACCGGATGTATAGAAGATTAAAGGCGTATTATTGTCTGTCATATTTTGCTCTCAAAATTATTCTCACAATATATTCTACCCCGAACATCACCCCGAGTGCAATATATGAAATACAGGCATTATATAATGTCCAGATTTTTTCTGACATAAAAACGGTCGCAATTGAAATTGAAAGGTTTATAAACAAAAAAACACACCAGACATAGGTGAGTCTGCGGGTATAAATTTTTGTGAAATCGCTTAATTCTCCGCCTTCCATTTTTTTTGCGATTTTTTGTATAACGGTTTCCCTGCAAAAAAGCGATGAAAAAAATACGCAAAAGATAAACGAATTAACAATAACCGGATAAAATTTCAAAACATAAACCTTGCTGAAATGGAAAAGCAACACTATGCACAAAGTTCCTAGAAACAGCAGCAAAGGTTTAAGTTTTTTGAACATTAATATAATGTGATTGCGACATCGCACAGCAGCATCGTCTGCGGACTCTGTTCCTCCGCTACAACATTGCAGTGCTCCTTGCAATGACGTGTCATTACGAGCACTAACAAAGTTAGTGCGTAGTAATCTCATTATACCAGACAAAGAAAAGTTATAACCGTTAGTCATTATAGTAACTCTTCAACGGCAGTAACAACATCATCAATAGTTTTAATCTGTTTAAAATTTTCCGGAGA
>CALVEX010000016.1 GCA_944326655.1 Candidatus Gastranaerophilales bacterium
AGAGGAACTTTAGATACAGCAGGTGTTGCAAACCGTGCACAAAGCAGATCTAAATACGGTGCAAAGAAAAATGCTAAAGGAGGTAAGAAATAATGTCAAGACGTTCTAAACCAGCTAAAAGAGTACCTTTAGCAGATCCGGTATATAACAGCGTTGATATCTCTAAATTTATCAACAGAATTATGAGGCGCGGTAAAAAATCATTAGCAGAAAAAATCTTCTATGCAACTTTATCAAAGGTAGAAGAAAGAACAGGAGAAAAACCGCTTGATATATTCCAGAAAGCTATGACTAACGCAACTCCGCTTTTGGAAGTAAAAGCAAGACGTATCGGCGGTTCAACTTATCAGGTTCCTATTGAAGTTAAAGCAGACAGAGGTTTTGCTCTCGCTTCTTCATGGATAATTGAAGCTGCTAAAAAACGCGGCGGAAAGTCATTTATTGATAAGTTAACAAACGAAATTATCGATGCTTCAAACGGTTCAGGTTCTGCCTGCAAAAAACGTGAAGATACCCACAAAATGGCTGAAGCAAACAAAGCTTTTGCTCATTACAGATATTAATAATTCTTTGTTAAACTAAACAATTAATATGTTAAAAAGAGGAACCCGAAAGAGTTCCTCTTTTAGTTTAGATGATTAATATCGCCTTCAGGTTCATTAATAGAAAATATATCATATAACCTGTTAAATGCATTTAAAACAGAAGGATTTATAACGGTCGGCGGGCAATCCGACAAAAATATATTTTTTGCACCTTCGCCCTTAAGATTTATTATGTTTGAAAAAGAGTTTACATCACACTTTGTAAGGAAAAATGCAAGCTTATCCGAATTAATTGGAATTTTTTCAAAAATTTTCTGCAGCACCCCGTAGAGCTGCGGGTAATCATTACCTAAATTTATATAAAACACATTATCTTTATGCGGATTATAGGAAAAACTCAAGGCATAGCTGTTGTCTGAAATTGTTTTAAAAAATTTTTTAAAATAGTCGTTCATACTTATACTTAAATCTGAATGTCCTATTATAAAAAATTTCTCAAAATCCGAAGAAATGACTTTTTCAAGGAAATTATTAAGTTTACTCTCACTAAAACCAACCTTGACAGGTTCTCTTTGTTGCCCTTTTGCAAATCCTTTTGCCTGAATTGCGGATTCTATAAGAGGGCTGAAGTCATCATTTATTATTTTTACTACACCTTTTGGAGCAATGTCATCGGTCGTAAATAAACGTCCCCTGTAAAGATATTCAATATTTTGCGCTTCATTTTTGGTCAACAGAATTGCACCCGGAAATGTTGCAAAATCAAGAATTGTGTTAAAAACGCCTGTTCCGAAATGTCCCTTCAGATTTTTGCATGATTTAAAATACGGAAAAGCATGAGCGACCAGCAGATTTCCGTTTGTATATATATCTATGTCTATATCTTTTACGTATTCCAAAACTTTTTTTAAGTCTCTGAGGTTTGACCCTGAAACAAGAATAGCTTTATTCGGAATTGTAGAAGTTGACACATCGCTTTCTTCAATTTTCCCATAAGCCTCTGTCTGGGCATTTTTTAAAAGTTTTAAAAGTTCTGCATCAATTTTTGAAAGGGTTTCGGTATATTTTTTTATTGCATCTCTGTCTGTTCTAAACGAATTGAATATATTTAAAGCCTCTAAAACAGTATCAGAGGCATATTCGCATGAGCATTCGTATTCATAAAGACAGATTAAGTTTACACACACACTTTTTACAACTGCTGCAAGTATTTCCGTATTATATTTTTGATTTTGGTTTAATTTTTTGTATTTATTTAAAAATTCTTTATCACCTCTTTTTAAGATGCTTGATAAACTTGTTTTTGAAGAAAATTTTAACAGGTTTCTTAAATCATGACATTGTTCATTACGAAGTTTGCATGTTTGCAAATACTCTTTCCTCAATTCTGTAAGATTTTTATACTGGCCGGAAAAAATATTTAGAATTTGAGATTCCGAAAAATCTTTTGCAGCGTCCATAAGGGCTATTTCAGAAATCACCGAACGTATAATATCTTCTTTTGTTATTCCGAATTCTTTTAATTTAAGAAGATAATATGAAATCTGGCGCAAAAGAATAAGCATTACTTCCTGCATGGAAGAAACAGCAGGTGAGACAGAACATGCTCCGCGTGATACGCAATCATTATATTCATAACTGTTAGACGAATTATAAAACATAAACTAAACCCTGCTTTCTGCATATTTTATAATATCTTCCGATTCATACAATCCTTTACCCTCTTCGGTATCATAAAGATAGGGTACCTGCTCATATCCGCCGTATTTTAAAAGCTCATCCCTGTTGTCTTTGTCGGCAATATTTTTTTTGTTATATTCAATCCCTTTTTCTTCAAAAAAGTTCATTACCTTTCTGCAATACGGGCATGTTTCCAAAATGTACAAATCAAACATAATTTATCTCCTTATGAGTATATTATAGAAACATAATCCCAAATATAAATCCCCGTATTAACCGATAATCAAATTATACAATTGCATAAGAAGATTTTTTATATTAAACTTAGCTGTATGAAAAATATTTTATTTGTATTCGGCACGCGGCCAGAGGTCATAAAACTTGCTCCGCTGATGATTGAGCTAAAAAAATATCCTGAAAAGTATAATGTTATTATATGTAATACAGAGCAGCAAAAGGAGTTGTCAAATCAGACATTATCTTATTTTAATTTAAAAGCTGACCTTAATCTTGACTGTATGCGTCCAAATCAGTCGCTTTTGGAGGTTCAGACCCGAATACTTTCAGCTTTGGATAAAGTTTTTAATACACACACGGTTGATGCGACAATTGTTCAAGGTGACACCATGACTGTTTTATGCGGTGCACTGGCAAGTTTTTACAGGAAAATCCCTGTTTACCACGTTGAAGCAGGACTGCGTTCTTACGATATATATGAACCTTTTCCGGAAGAAGTTATGCGCCAGATGACAACAAGAGTTGCCGCGCTTAATTTCGCTCCGACAGAGAAAAACAGACAGGCGCTTTTAAAAGAAAATATTAAAGATGAAAAGATTTTTGTTGTCGGGAATACCGTAATTGATGCGCTTTTCTGTCTGTCAGAAGATACTTTAAACAATGCAAAAAAATATTTTGAAAATATGGATATTAACGTTGACGACAAAGTTGTACTAATTACGGTCCACAGACGTGAAAACCATGGAGAAAGAATTGACAGAATTTTAGATGCAATTGAATATCTTGCCGAAAAGTATAATGACCACACATTTATAATTCCGGTACATCCAAATCCTAATGTAAAAAATAAGATTCATACAAGGCTGGAAAAATACAGCAATGTAAAACTTTTAAACCCGCTTGATTACCCTTATCTGGTTTATTTAATGAAAAACGCAAAATTAATACTGACAGATTCAGGCGGAATACAGGAAGAAGCCCCTTCTTTTGGCTGCCCGACCCTTGTTATGCGTTATGAAACAGAACGTCAGGAGGGCATAGATGCCGGAGTTTCGATTTTAGTCGGCGCTGACTATGAAAAAATTGTTTCCGAAAGTGAAGCAATACTCTCAAGGTCTAAGCAAGAAACGCGTTTAAAAGCTCAAAACCCTTACGGAGACGGAACATCTGCAAAACAAATT
>CALVEX010000017.1 GCA_944326655.1 Candidatus Gastranaerophilales bacterium
AAGAGCATCACCCTCCCCTTGAATTCCCCTCCCCTCAAGGGAGGGGACATGGAACACGTTCAGTTGATACCTGCGTTCACTTTGGCTGAGGGCGCTACGCGCGTAGTCCTGTCGAACAGTCAACGTCAGCTCGCGTTTACCCTCGCTGAAGTCTTAATCACCCTCGGAATTATAGGCGTGGTTGCGGCTATGACTTTGCCTTCTCTTATTCACAAATTCCAAAATAAAACTCTTGAAACTCAATATAAAAAGGCTGTATCGGTTGCTTCACAGGCGATTATGAAGGCCAAAGCGGATTACGGATTGGATAAGTTTGCTGAATATTGTACATATTACCCGTACGAACACGACAGCGGCAAAGCTTATGACCACGCTGAAGAATGTTATGAAATTCTTTATAAAAGTTTGCTTAATGTGCAGGGACAGAAAAATTATTACACTAAAAATGAAAGATTTGTTAATAGAAGCAATGACACTATAAGGACTTACAATAACAAACAAACTGTTACGGCCGGCGACCTTGCAGGGGTAGGATATACTGTATTTTCCACTTATGCTATGCCGGACGGTAGTTATATTAACTTTAACATTGTTGAACTTAGACTATATATCGGAGTTGACACAAACGGAAGTAAAAAACCGAACAAACTCGGACACGACATATTTATTTTCAACGTAGACAAAAACAGAGACGCTCTGGCATTTTATACCACAAAACCGCAAAGTCTTACCGATGATGAATTGGAAAATTATGAAGAAGAATATCAAAAAGAACGGGCAGGAAATCCATGCAATTTAACTTCTACCCAGAAAGGCAACGGCATTGGATGTTCGTACTACGCACTGAGAAATGAATGTCCGTATGACAGCTCCAAAACATATTTTGATTGTCTGCCGTAAAATAAATGATTTATATCCCACAAAAAATATCTTGTCCTCTTTCATATTTTAGTGTATAATTTGATTGAATAAGAAAGAGATGAGTATGGGATACAAAATTTTATCAAAAAAAGAACTCTGCCCGAACCAGTTTGAAATAACGGTTGAAGCGCCTTATGTCGTCAGAAATGCAAAGGCCGGACAGTTTATTATATTCAGAGCATTCGGAAACAGTGAACGTGTTCCGCTCACTATTGCAGACGTTAATAAAGAAAAAGGTGAGTTAACACTTGTATTTATGGCTGTAGGATATTCTACAAAACAACTTGCATCTTTAAATGCAGGAGATGAAATCCACGATATCGTAGGCCCCCTGGGACAGCCTACACATATAAAAAAATACGGAACAGTTGTTTGCCTTGCCGGCGGTTACGGGGCTGCTCCATGTTATCTTATTGCAAAAGCATTTAAAGAAGCCGGCAATAAAGTTTATATGATTATGGGTGCAAGAACAAAGGATTTAATTTTCTGGCAGGACAAGATGAAAGATGCCTGCACGGAACTCTTCATAACTACCGATGACGGGACTTTGGGAGAAAAAGGATTTGTTACACAGGTTCTTGAAAGAATTATGAATCAGGAAAAAATAGATTATGCAATAGCCGTCGGACCTATGCCAATGATGAGAGCAGTGGCGGATTTAACCCGTGATAAAGGGATTTATACTGAAGCAAGCATGAATCCTATTATGGTTGACGGGACAGGAATGTGCGGAGCATGCAGAATTACCGTTGGCGGTGAAACAAAATTTGCCTGTGTAGACGGCCCTGACTTTGATGCGCACAAAATCGACTTTGATGAAGTTATTAACAGAACAAAAATTTACAAAGTTCAGGAAAGAAAACGCGACGAAAACTGTAATTTACTAAAAAAGTCAGTCAACGAATAGGAGAAAATTATGGCTAAAGATATTCCATATTGCCCTCTGATGAGTGCAGGTTCAGATATTGATAAGGTTTGTACGCTCGAAAGCTGTGCCTGGTTTGTTCCGAGTGTAAGAAAATGCTCAATGTATATGCTGGCATATAACGCATTACTTGAAACAACTGCAAGACAAAAAGCAGCCAAAATGCACAGATAAGGTTTTTATATGAAAATAATAGTCTGTATAAAACAGGTTCCTGATACAACAGATATCAAATGGACTGAAAATAACACTATACAAAGGGAAGGGGTAGAAAGTATTATCAACCCCTTTGATGTATATGCAATTGAAGAAGCCTTAAAATTAAAAAAAGTTTTGACGGATGTTGAAATTACCGTTATTACAATGGGGCCTTTACAGGCTGAAAAAATGTTAAGACAGGCTATAGCGCTCGGCTGTGACAAAGGAGTATTAATTACCGATAAAAAATTTGCAGGTGCAGATACCTATGCAACAGGCAAAACTATTGCCGCTGCAATTAAGTCAAAATTTTCAGATTTCGACCTTATAATTTGCGGGCAGTTCGCAATAGATGGAGATACTGCACAAACAGGGCCCAGTATTGCAAGTCAGTTAGGTATTCCGCAAATTACATTTGTCAAAGAACTAAAAGACTGTGACGGGGGGCATATATGTGCTGTCAGGGAAATAGAAGACGGACTAGAAACGCTGAAAGTTGAACTTCCTGCGTTAATATGCGTTTTAAAAGGAATTCAGGAAACAACCCGGGCTAAAATTAACGGATATATAAAAGGAAAAAATGCGGAAATTGAGGTTTATTCAATGGAAGATATCGGCCTTACTCCGGAAGAAACAGGAATAAAAGGCTCCCCGACATTTGTAAGCAGGGCATTCCGTCCGGAGCATAACAGGGGTAAATGCGAAATGTGCCGGGATATTTCTTTATTGAAAGAAAAAATAACTGAGTTTGGAGGGCTGAACATTGAGTAATATTTTGTTATATGCAGAAGTTACAAAAGACAAATATCTTCATACAGTGCTTTTTGAACTCGCTTACAAGGCTCGGGAACTTTCCGAAAAACTAAATAATGCTGATGTTTCGGCTCTGCTTATTTGTAAAACCGGATTAGCTGATGAATTCAAAGAGGCATTTATAAACTCGGGATTTGATTATGTTTACATTGCAGAAGATGACCGGCTTGCAAACTATTCCACGGAACTTTATTCAAAAATAGCCGTAGATGTTATAAATGAAATAAAGCCTGAGATTATTCTGATAGGAGCAACCACACAGGGAAGAGACTTAGCCCCGAGAATATCATCATCTCTTCATACAGGATTAACCGCCGACTGTACAGGGCTTGATATAAACGAAAGAGGACAGCTTGCCGCAACACGTCCGACATTTGGCGGGAAATTAATGGCAACAATTTTGTGCAAAACAAACCCACAAATGGCTACTGTCAGACCAAAAGTTTTCAAACCGGCGCCCAAAAATATCGTAAAAGATACTAAATTCATATACATTAAACCGGATATTGATAATATTGACACAAAGGTTAAATTTGTGGAGTTTGTGAAGGGCTTAAACACCGCAATAAACGAGCTTGACAGCGCGGAAATAATTGTTGCCGGCGGCAAAGGAATGAAAAATGAAGCTGGTTTTGAATTATTGAAAAACTTTGCAGAAAGTATAGGAGCCTGCGTAGCTGCTAGCAGAGGTGCTGTTGAAATGGGGCTTGCCCCTTCCGATATCCAGATAGGACAAACCGGAAAAACAGTTACCCCGAAACTTTATATAGCCTGCGGGATTTCGGGAGCTATTCAGCATATTGTCGGAATGCAGGACAGCGACAAAATTATTGCAATAAATACTGACGAAAAAGCCCCTATATTTGATGTGTGCGACTACGGGTTTATTGGTGATGTATTTGAAGTTCTGCCAAAACTTACAAATCTTTACAAAACTAAATAGCAAAAAATTTTTTGACCTGTTTTAATAATAAAAAAAGGGAGAAAAGTATAATGTTTATTGCACCTATTAGAGGATTTAGTACGAACAGCCGTACACAGGAGTTAAAAAAAACTGACAGACATCAAAATTTAATGCATCCGGCATACGATACAGTATCTTTCAGCGGAAAAATACCTGTAAAAAATGTTTTTGACATGTATAAACCGGTAACAAAAATATTTGATGATTATGAATTGGTAATACACAACAAAAAAATAGCCGATAGACTATCTCCGCAATACACTGTAGAACAATTCCGCAAGTTATTCAATTTTGCAGAAAAGAAAGGGGTATTTGATCTTAATATCAATCCGGAGACACATTATGTTAAAACAAGTTTGATTTCTTATAACGAAAATCCTCTTATGGGTAAACTTGTCTGGGTTACAGACAGCTGTAATTATATACCGGTTATAAAAGATAAATACCCGGAAGCTGCCGTACCACTAATGGAAAACCTGTCAGCTTTTTATAAAAAACAGGAAAGAAATTTTAACAAGATTATTAATGATCCGCTTGAATATGAACTGAACCATGACTGGCCGAATACCGCAAAAAACGGTGTTGGACATGTCTTTAATCCAAATAACCTTACGACACACAAATGGTTTGCACATACAAGACTTGAATCGCCGGGACTTTATCTTCAATCAATGGCCGATTTAATTAAAGAAGGGCTTAACGGTGCAAAATACGGTTATAAAAAAGCAAGTGATATTTCCCAAAATTCTATTGATTCAATAGCAAATATCACAACTTACCTTGAAAAAATAGCTTATCCTTACAGCAAATCCACAGGCCCCTGGGAAGAAAAAACATTTATTATTACACCGTCAAGCGATGTTGCTGTTATAAATGAAGGATTTAGAAAAATTATTGATCTGATGTTTTCCCCTACAGATAATGCAGAGATTTTAAAGGTTAGAAAACGTCTTCTCTCTGCTAAAAACGGAAAAATATTTGAAGATGAAACCCGTCTTAAAAATATGTTAAAAATCGGGGAAGAACGTATTAGAACAAACAGTATGGAAGAAGTGCCGGCAAACTTTGAGAGGATTTTTGACGGCGCAATGAGCTTTATACCGCATACAGAAAAATTCAGCGATGATGCCTATCAGGATGCTCTTGAAATTATGCACAGAATGAATGCTCTTGAACGCGGAAAAATTGTAAGAAACAGCGGAGTAATCCGTTATGAAGGAGACAGGTATTTAAATCTTACATCCGGCCATAAAGCCAACAATTCCCGGGAACTTCCCCTCGGAACAGAAGCACAATGGTTTATGACAAGCGATGTTTCAAGAAGCTATGGAATTGCCGTAAAAAGACTGCTTGACAAAATTGAGTCAGACGGAAAAGTGGATGAAAAAACATCCAACCTTCTAAAACAGGCACTGAAAAAGGAAACCGAATATATTAACCGCGGCTATGCACGAATTACCGGAGAAAATACGTATAAAGCAAACGAAAATCCCTGCCCGCCCTATCAGCTTCCCGAGGCATATCAGGCTGTAAAAAAATCAGACGGTGGCATTATCTTTGTCCCCGGCACGCATACTCCGCTCGGATGGGCTCAGGTATCTCTATATAATGCATCAAAACTGTTTGCTGAAAATCTGGAAAGAATAGGGAAGTTAAATATATTATAACTATAGCTTCTTTTTTTACACTTGACAATAATGAAAAAATCATAAATAATAAAAATGTTATTGGAAATTAAGAGGAGTTTTATTATGGTTAAAAATAAGAAGCTGAGAATCGCCCCCCCCCCGAAAGCCTGACAGATACTGCATTTTCAGGTATGTTTAATATAAAAAGAAGTCCGAAGGGCAAGAAGGCTGGATGTCAAGCTGATATCGGCGGGCAAAGCCCGAGTAAAGAACCATGTCATTGCGAGGGAGTGAAACGACCGTCGCAATCGCATAATATAATAGAACCTCACCCCTACCCTCTCCTTGTAAAGGAGAGGGGGAAAAATAAATTCCTTCCCTTTATAGGGAAGGTTAGGATGGGTTTCAAACAATCACCCCTCACCC